>JARLGR010000029.1 GCA_031292665.1 Mycobacterium sp.
GCAACGAAGGCAGGTTGGACTCGTCACCGGAGCAGAGACAAACCGTGCCCGGCCACCGCATGAGCGTCCACAAGTCCGCACCTGACTGGTTTGGGGAATGAACTCCTTGCCGCATACCACGCACTGGCGAGGAACCTGCTCGGCGTTAGCCGGCAGGCGCAGCTGATAACGGTACTGAGCGAATCCCGATGGAACTGCTACAAAACCGTCCGCTTCGATCCGCATGATGATTTCAGGATCGGCCGTGGTGATTTGGGCTGCATCACTGGTGCCATTCCCAAGCCAGGCGCCGAGAGTGTACGGCGGGACCAAGAACTCACGATCCGGTAGGTCAAGCGCACGCGTATTGATCACGCTGTGGTTCAGTCGCCGCTCCCGACTGTCGCAGCGCAGACTTTCGGCTATCTCGGCCGTCGTTCGAACCGTCGCAAAGGTGCGCCGATTTTTGTGGCGGTTGTAGCCCACCGCCGCAGCTTGCGCTGACTTGCGGGATGCGCGTGTTTCGGTCAGCCACTGATGCGCTGCATCTGCGACGATCACTGTCCCGTCAGAGAACTCCACCTCATAGCATGGCCGTCCCAGCATCACGTCGGTGGCAGCCACCACCCGCGCCGGCTGCCCGTCGGCGCCAAGCAACTCGTCACCGACCGCGACTTCACCCATCGTCGTCCAACCGGCCGGCGTGGGCAGCGGCGTGTCCAACGCGAGCGCCTTCCCCACACCGGGGCGCGCCGCGACGATGATCATCTGTCCCGGATGCAGACCATTGGTCACCTCGTCGAGTTCGGTGAAGCCGGTCGGCACGCCGCGCGCGATACCTCCGTTGGAGGCGATGGCGTCGATCTCGTCCATCGTCGGCTGCAGCAGATCCTCGAGCGGCACGAAGTCCTCCGACAGCCGACGATCGGCGACGTCGTAGATCTCCGCCTGCGCCCGGTCGACGATTTCGGCCACGTCGGCACCCTCGGCGCCCGCGTAGCCGTACTGCACCACCCGCGTCCCGGCCTCCACGAGCCGGCGCAGCAGCGCCTTCTCCGCCACGATGCCCGCGTAGTAGCCCGCGTTGGCGGCCGTCGGCACCGTCGAGATCAGCGTGTGCAGATACGGGGCGCCGCCGATCCGGCGCAGCAGCCCTCGGCGGTCCAGTTCCGCGGCCACCGTCACCGCGTCGGCCGGCTCGCCACGCCCGTAGAGGTCCAGGATGGCGTCGTAGACGTTCTGGTGCGCGGGGCGATAGAAGTCCCCGGGCCGTAGCCGCTCCAGGACGTCGGCGATGGCGTCCTTGCTCAGCAGCATCCCGCCCAGAACCGACTGCTCAGCTGCGAGATCCTGCGGCGGCTGACGGCCGTAGTCCTCACTGGGCGACGACGAATCCATGCCAGGCGCCAAGTCATCGACGACCGCCACGGACTCCCTCCTCCCTTGGCTCACGCACCCGAACATATATTCGATAACCGATATTGAGAGCGTAGGTCAAGGCGCCGACACATTCGTCCGACACGCCCGCGCACCTCGCGCCGGGACGACGTTAGACGTTGCTGGCGAGTGCCCGAAAGGGGTGCTGTTCATGAAGCTGTGCATGGCGTGTGCATATCCGTCGACACCTGTGTTGAGCGGGGTGTGGAAAACCTGTGGATTGATTCGGGGCGCTGGGACATCAGTGCAGATACGCGCCATACAACGCGACACATTCGGTGTGGACAAGAATCTCTGCGGCGTGTCGCCGCAGGTTACTGCGTCGGGCGTGTTGGCTTTCGGCCAGATTTTCGCCACGTTAAGTCCGGGTAACGGCGTCAGCCCGCCGGGCCGAGAAATTAATTCGCTGAGATTTTTGCCCGCGACCATCCATTCAAGGGTCACGCGGCGCGCGCCAGCGCGATGAGACCCGGCGGCCGTCGAGCAGGAGCGCCGTCGGGTGGCGAGCTAATACTCCGGCTTAGCTGTCCGCGACGACGTCGAGGGCGACCTCGAGATCAATCTCGGGGTGCAGGTGCACCGACACCCGGTGGGTGCCGACGGCCTTGATGTGGGTCTTGGGCAGCCGGACGATCCGCTTGTCCAGGTTTGGCCCGCCGGCCTTCTTGATAGCCGCGACGACGTCGCCGGCGGTGACCGAGCCGAACAACTTGCCGGAGTCGGCCGCGGTCTTCACCGGCAGCGAGACCGGACCCAGCGCCTCGATCGCCCCCTTGAGTTCGTTGGCGTGCTCGAGACCGCGCACCTGTTTGGTTTCGCGGGCACGGCGGATCTCATCGGCCTGCTTCTGCGCCCCGCGCGAGGCGACGATCGCCAAGCCCCGCGGGAGCAGGAAGTTGCGGCCGTAACCGTCCTTGACCTCGACCGTGTCGCCAACGGTGCCGAGGTGGTCGACGTCGGCCGTCAGAATCAGCTTCATCGTTTACGTACTTTCGGTTGGGCGCTCGGCGGTTATCGCGTCGATGACGTGAAGGGCAGCAGGGCGACCTCGCGGGCGTTCTTCACCGCGATCGCGATGTCGCGTTGGTGCTGCACGCAGTTGCCGGTGACACGACGCGCCCGGATCTTGCCACGCTCACTGATGTAGGTGCGCAGCAGCGCGGTGTCCTTGTAGTCGATCGCCTGCCCCTTCTTCGCGCAGAAGACGCATTTGCGCGCCTTGATCGGCTTCTCCGGAGCCGGGCGCCGCTTGCTTGATGACTTGGCCATGTCCGTCTTTCTTTCGTTTCCTACTGGTCTCTAAGTTCGTGGGTCAGAACGGCGGTTCGTCGTCGCCGCCGCCGAACGATCCCGATGCCGGGGCGCTGCCCCAGGGGTCCTCACCGGATCCGCCGCTTTCCTGCGCCGGCGGGGCCTGGCGGGATCCGCCGCCCCCGCCGAATCCGCCGCCTCCGCCGCCGCTGCGGCTGGCCTTGTTCACCTTGGCGGTGGCATACCGCAGCGAGGGGCCGATCTCGTCGACCTCTACCTCGAAGACGGTGCGCTTCTCCCCCTCGCGGGTCTCGAAGGAGCGCTGCTTGAGCCGCCCGGTGACGATCACCCGCGCGCCGCGCGTGAGGCTCTCCGCGACGTTCTCGGCGGCCTCCCGCCAGATGTTGCACCGCAGGAACAGCGCCTCACCGTCCTTCCACTCCCCGCTCTGACGGTCGTAGATGCGGGGCGTCGACGCCACGGTGAAGTTGGCGACGGCGGCCCCCGACGGGGTGAACCGCAGTTCGGGGTCGGCGGTCAGGTTTCCGACAACGGTGATAGTGGTGTCACCAGCCATGATTTCCTCCTGGGTCCGCCTGTGCACGGTGAAATGTCATGAGCATGTTCTCGCGAAGCCTCGGATAAGAGTAAGCACCCGCGGCGACAGGGGACAGTCAGTGCTTGTCGGTGCGCATCACCTTGGTGCGCAGCACCGACTCGTTGAGGCTCAGCTGGCGGTCGAGCTCGGACACCGTCGCGGGCTCGGCCTTCAGGTCGACGACGACGTAGATGCCCTCGGCGTGCTTGGCGATCTCGTAGGCAAGCCGGCGCTTACCCCAGATGTCGACCTTGTCGACGGTTCCTCCATCCTTGCGGACGACGTTGAGGAACGTCTCCAGGGACGGGGCGACGGTGCGTTCGTCGAGCGTGGGGTCAAGAATGACCATGATTTCGTAGGGACGCATGGAAACCTCACCACCTCCTCTGGTCTGAGCGGCCACGGTCCGTCCGTGGCAGGAGAGTCGCCTGCGTCGGCAACCGCCCAAGGGTACCGGAACGCGGGCCGGCAGGGAAAACGGTCCGCTACTGGCGGGCGTGCAGGTACTCGTTGGCCCGGGCCACCGTCGCCTCGTCGGCCTTGCCGAGGGCGCCCGAATCGAACGGCGGCTGGGGGTCGTACTCGATGAGCAGCTGGGCGGCCTCCGCGGCCTGCCGGTCGACCAGCAGCTCAACCAGCCTCAGGGCCATGTCGATGCCGCTGGACACACCCGCGGCCGTGATGATGCGCTGCGGCAGATGCTCGACGACCCGGTCGGGCACGTAGCGGGCGCCCAACTGGTTGAGCAGGTCGGTGGCCCGCCAGTGCGTCGTGGCGGTCAGCCCAT
Organism: Mycobacterium sp.; assembly: GCA_031292665.1. Taxonomy (GTDB): domain Bacteria; phylum Actinomycetota; class Actinomycetes; order Mycobacteriales; family Mycobacteriaceae; genus Mycobacterium. The sequence continues at coordinate 4,053 of JARLGR010000029.1, forward strand.
CGAGCAGGCCCGCGGCCGCAAGCAGGAGCGCGCCGGTACACACCGAAGTGGTGAAGGTGGTGGTCCGGTGTACCGATTGCAGCCAGTCCCGAAGGGTGTCGTCGTGGATCAATTGGCGGGTTCCGATGCCGCCGGGGCACACCACCACGTCGGGCGCGCCGACTTCGTCGAACCGCGCGTCGCAGGTCATGCCGAGCATCCCGTTCTCCGTACGCACCTCGCCCCGCCGATGCCCGACGAAGACCACGTCGATCGACGGAATCCGTTGCAGCACCTCGTAGGGACCCACGGCGTCGAGCGCGGTGAACCGCGGAAACAGTGGGATCGCGACCAGCGTCATAGTCGGGCGGCACCAGTCGCCAACTCGGCCCCGGGCGCCGGGGCGGTCACACCGCGCTGACCGGCGGGGCGCAGCCAGTCGGGCAGCCAACCGGGCGGAGCGTCGGGAGCGCGGTCGAACGGGCCACCCGTCGGATCGTCGACCCGGCCGCCCCAGCGCACCAGGTCCTCCCCGGGCCGATAGATCTGCCGGATCACCAGCGCGCACAGCCCTACCACCGCGAGGTCACGCAGCAACACCGTGGTGGTGAAGAACTGCTCCGGCAGGGACCGATTCGGGTTGCCGTACAGGTAGTACATGCGGGGCACCCACACCAGCGCGTCGATCGTCATCCACGCCAGCAGGACGCGCCGGTGCGGCAACGCCAGCACCGCCAGCGGTACCAGCCACAGCGAGAATTGCGGACTCCATACCTTGTTGGTCAACAGGAAGACCGCGACCACCAAGAACACCAGCTGCGCCACCCGCGGCCGTTGCGGAGCGGTCAGCACGACGTACGCGATGGCCGCACAACACAGGAGAAACAGCACCGCGACCACCGCGTTCAGCACCATGGGCGGCTCCCAGAATCCCAGCTTGGGGTCGAAGCCCCGCCAACCGGTGAACGACTTCACGACGTTGTACAGCGAGTCCATGTCGTCGCCGCGTCGGGTGTTGAGCCGAAAGAACTCCGACCAGCCGCGCGGAAACAACAGCAACACAGGCAGATTAACCAACAGCCAGGTCGCCGCCGCGGCAACGGCCGTGCGTGCCAGCGCGTCGAGGCGCCCCGTCCGAATGCCGAGCACCAGCATCGGGGCCAAGAACAACAGCGGATACAACTTGGCGGCGGCGCCCAACCCGATCAGCACGCCGGCCAGCACGGGTTTGCGCCGCGCCCACGCCAGCACGCCGGCCATCGCGAAACCCGTTGCCAGCGAATCGAAGTTGGTGAAGATCTGGAAGATCATCAACGGCGAGGCGGCCACCAGGGCCGCGTCCCACACCCGACGGCCCGCCAGGCCCGCCGTCGCCCACACGGTCGCCAGCCACGCCAGCGCCAGCCCGAAAGCCGCGACATCGAAGAACATCACGACCTCGGCCACCACCGGAACGGGCGCCAGTTTGCTCAACGCGGTGTAGCTCTTGGCCACCGCCATCGAGACGTACTGATAGATCCCCGTCAGCACCGGGTACTCCATGTACCGCACCGCGGGCTTGCCGTCGTACCGGGTCTGCGGGGCGCCGCTGCCGTCGGTCTCGATCCAGCTCGACTTGTAGGGAAACTTGCCCTGGCTCAACAACTCCGCGCCGTAGAGCGGCACCGTGTCGGAGTAGCACAACTCGTAGTAGGCGCGCTGGTTTTCCCAGTTGGCGACGCGCTGATCGCCCGTCCCGGTGCCGGTGCTCTGCAGGCAGGCCGCCTTCGTCGACCAGCCCAGCGCGAGGAACACCAGCGCGATCATGAACATCACCCGCAGCGGGGTCATCAGCCGGGTGCGGCCGATCAGCGCGTGCCGGCCCACCGGTCCGCCGATGACGTCCGCGAGCGCGGCGCCGAAAAAGTCGGTGCGACTCGGGCAGTCGCGGTTGTCAGCGCTGCGCAGATCCGCCGCCAGCGGCTCCGGTGAGATGGCGGCGCTGCGAGGCTCGGTCACGGCGGCGGTTCGCCCGGGGGCGGTTGGCCCGGGGGTGGGGCCTGGGGACCGCCCGGCGGGGGACCCTCCGGAGGCGGCGGCCCCGCAGTGACCGTCGTGGGAGGACCGACCGGGATGGTGATTCCCGGCGCCACTTCGATGCTGGGCTGGATGACCGTCACCGAGGGCGGCGTCGGGGGCGGTGGCGGGGCGGCCGGCACCCCCGCGTAGCCGCCGATCTCGGTCGGCTTGGGGAAGGACTCGTCGGAGGTGCCCTTCAGAGCGCCGTCCATAGTCGCCTTCCAGATGTCCGACGGCAGGCCCGAGCCGTACACCGCTGCGCCAGAAGCGGTCACCAGAGGCTTGTCGCCCCTGACCGTGCCGACCCACACCGCCGTCGACAGCGACGGCGTGTACCCGACCATCCAGGCGTCCTTGTCCGCGGTGGTGTCACCCAGCTGCGTAGTGCCAGTCTTGGCCGCCGACGGCCGGCCGCCGGCCAGGTTGTGGCCGCGCGAATAACCTGCGATCGGTTCCATGGCCGCGGTGACGTTGTCGGCCACCGCCTTGGGGATGCGCTGCTCGCCGCTGTTGTCCGAGCTGCCGGCGTCGAACAGGACCTGGCCTTCGGAGTTGACGACCTTCTGCACGAAGTGCGGCCGGTGGTAGATGCCGGAGGCGGCCAGCGTGGCGTACGCCGAGGCCATGTCGATCGGCCGGGTTTCATACTGGCCCAGCACAACTCCGTTGTTGGGCGGGCCGCCCTTGCCGTCCTCGGACAGCGTGTGCTCGACACCGGGGAAGCTGGTCGCGACGCCGGCTTGATGGGCGGCGTCCGCAACGGCTTGCGGCCCGCCCTTGAGTTTGAGCATCAGCCGGTAGTAGGAGGTGTTCAGCGACTGCTTGAGCGCCTGAGCGATGTTGCAGGTGCCGCAGCTCTCGCCGTCGACGTTGGTGATCTTGATGCCGTTGACCGTCAGCGGTGAGCTGTCGACCTGGTAGCCCAGGCCGATGCCTTGTTCGAGCGCCGCGATGAGGCAGAACACTTTGAATGACGATCCGGTCTGCAAGCCCGCCTGAGCGAAGTCGAAACCGTTGGCGTCGGAACCGCCGTAGTAGGCGCGGATCGCGCCGTTGTGCGGGTCGATCGAGGCCACCGCGGCGCGCATGTCCGGGTCCTGCCCGTCGAGGTATTTCGAGACCGCCTTCTCCGCGGCCTGCTGAGCTTTCGGGTCGAGAGTGGTGGTGACCTGCAGCCCCTGAGTGTTCAAGGTCTGCTCGTCGATGTTGAACAGCTCCATGAGCTCTTTGGTCACCTGACGCTCGATCAGCCCGTTGGGGCCGCTGGTCTGGTTCTGCTCGCGGGCCAGATCGGGCGGCACCGTCGCCGGAAACACCTGCGCGGCGCGGTCACTGGGCGAGAGGGCTTTGGTTTCCACCATGCCGTCAAGGACCCAGTTCCACCGGTCCGTGGCGCCCTTCGGGTCGACCGCCGGGTCCAGCGAGGACGGCCGGCGAATCAGGGCGGCCAGCAGCGCGCCCTCGGACACGGTCAGCTGCTCGACGGGCTTGTCGAAATAGGCCTTGGCGGCCGCGGAGATTCCGTAGGCGCCCCTCCCGAAATAAATGATGTTCAGATAGGCCTGCAGCACATCGTCTTTGGACCACTCCCCCGACATCTTGGTGGCGATGACCAGTTCCTTGGCCTTGCGCATCAGGCCGCTGAACCCGTGTTGCGCGGAGCCGACGAGCGCGTTCTTCACGTACTGCTGGGTGATCGTCGAGCCACCCTGCAGGCCTCCGCCCCCGAAGAGGTCGTTGTCCACCGCGCGCGCGAAACCGCTGAACGAAAATCCCGGGTTGGTGTAGAAGTTACGGTCCTCCGCGGCGATGACCGCCTGGCGCACGTGGACGGGCACCTGGTTGATGTTGACGTCGACCCGATTGCCCTCGGGCGGAATGATTTTGGCGATCTCGGAGCCGTCGCTGGCCAGGATAGTCGAGACCTGGTTGGTGCGGATGTTGCCCGGCTTGGGAACGTCGACGATGAAATATGCCATGGCGAAGGTGACGATCGGCAACAGCACGAGCATGGCGAAGGTGAGGTAGACCGCTCGTCGCACCCACAACCAGTTGACCTGCCGGGTCCAACTCCAGTCGACCCTGCGACCGGGAGACCTCGGGCCGGGCTCACCGGGTGGCGGCGGTTCGTCCGGCGGGGGGCCGCCCGAGAGCGGGCGATCGCGGCGCGGAGAGGCCGCGCGGCCGTCCAGCGCGGCCTTGACCTCCTCGATCGCATCCCGTCGCACGGGGCCCGTGGCAGGGCTGTCCAACGCCGCCTTGACCTCGTCGATCGGGTCGGGCCGTCGCGGCGACCGGTCGTCGACGACGGGCGGGAGGACGGTGGTCAACCGGTCGTCGGGAGGAACCTGGCGGCGCTGGCGAGGCGCCGGAGGCGCGCCCGCGCGCTCATCGTCCGGATGGTCGGGGGTTGCGTGCTTGCCCACATGCCCGGTCGCTGGCGCGTCCGCGTCACTCGGCGGCTGGCTGTGGCGTCCGTCGTTACTCAATGGCCGTGCGGGCGCCGTTGCGCGCCGTCCGCTTGCCCTTGGGCGGGCGCACCGCGCCGAGCACATACGACTTGACCAGGTGATTCCAGCTGCAGGTCCGGCACACCTCCACCACGTGGACCGCGAACTCGTCGAAGCGGGTTGCCAACAGCACCAACTCTTCAGCTGTGCGGGCCGAGCCCGACACCGGGCCCAGGTGCTCACCGAAAACCCACGAGACCAGAGTGAGCTGCTCCTTTCGGCAGATCGGGCACATCACCTGGCTCTGTTTGCCGTGAAACTTGGCGGCGCGCAGCAGGTACGGGTTCGCGTCGCACACTTCGGATACGCCCGTGCGGCCCGAATACACTTCGGCCAGCAGTGAGCGGCGCCGGAGCGCGTAGTCCACCACCTGTCGCTGCAGTCGCACGTTGACAAGAGTACGACGCCGTCCGCGGCACTGATACGCAACAGGGGCCCGAGCCGCGGTAATCGGCCACGACACCCTGCGCCGAACGAGGGCCCGACTTCTACGATCATCCCGTGGCGAAAGTGCTCGGGACCCCGCTCACCGGTGGGGCAGCGGCGACGGCCCGCGCGAAGGACAGCGACCGGCAAGAGGCCCGCAAGATCCTCGACGACGCGTTGAACGACGGCGAGCTCTCCATGGAGGAACACCGCGAGCGGGTGAGCACGGCCACCAACGCCGTCACACTGGGCGACCTGCGGGCCCTGGTGGCGGACCTGCAGACCGGCAGCGCCGCGCTGCAGCCGCCGGCCGTCATGTCGTTCGACAAGTTGTCGAAATACAGAAGTTGGGGGCTCTTGGCGGCCGCGTTCGTCGTGTCGGTGCTGCTGGGTATCGGCATCGGCTGGGGCCTGTACGGCAACACCGGCTCGCCGCTCGACTTCACCACAGGCCCCGGGGCCAAGCCCGACGGCGTCGGCCCGGTCGTGTTGACCCCGCCCACCCAGCTGCATTCGGTCGGCGGCCTCACCGGCCTCATGGAGCAGACCCGCAAACGATTCGGGAACACCATGGGCTACCGGCTGGTGATCTACCCGACGTACGCGGTGCTCGACCGCCCGAATTCCTCCGACGACCGTCGGACGCTCGCCTACGACTACCGCGGCGGGTGGGGCGACCCGACCAGCTCCGCCAAGAGCTCCGCCGATGCGCCTGTACCGGTCGACTTGGGCCGGTTCGACATCACCGCGACCGTCGGCATCATGCGCGGTGCCCCGCAAACGCTGCACATGAAGCCGTCCGACGTGAAAACCACGTACCTGGTCATCGAGCCGGCAACCGACCCCACCACTCCCGGGGCGCTGTCGTTGTCGGTGTACGTCTCCAGCGATTACGGTAGTGGCTACATCATCTTCGCTGGTGACGGCACGGTCAAACAGCTGACCCTGCCCTCGTAGGGCGTAACCAGGGGCACACCAACATCAGGTTGAGTTGTGGCAAATATATCGAGCCGATACGATGATTCGAGACGTCGGACCGTCGTAACCAGCGATGCATAGGAGGTGGGTCGGTGCTGGAGCTCGCCATCCTGGGCCTCCTGATCGAATCACCCATGCATGGCTATGAGCTGCGTAAACGGCTGACGGGCCTGCTGGGCGCGTTCCGGGCGTTTTCGTACGGTTCGCTCTACCCGGCGCTGCGACGCATGCAGGCTGACGGCTACATCGCCGAGAACGCGGCCCCCGCCGGGACCCCGGTCCGCCGCGCCCGTCGGGTCTACCAGCTCACCGACGAGGGCCGCCAGCGGTTCGCCGAACTGGTGGCGGACACCGGCCCGCACAACTACACCGACGACGGCTTCGGGGTGCACCTGGCCTTCTTCAACCGGACTCCGGCGGCGGCGCGGATGCGGATCCTGGAAGGTCGCCGCCGCCAGGTCGAGGAACGCCGCGAAGGCCTGCGCGAAGCGCTGGCGCGGGCCAGCAGTTCGTTCGACCGCTACACGCGTCAGCTTCATCAACTCGGGCTCGAGTCCAGTGAGCGAGAAGTCAAATGGCTCAACGAACTCATCGCCGCGGAGCGGGCAACGCCCGGCCTCTCCGAACAGCCCTGAAATCCCCTTGCACAACCGAACAAATGACAGCCGAGAACCCGGGACACACGGTTATGAAGTTAGGAGAACGCCCGATGAGTGAGTACAACGCGCGACAGGGGTCGACCGAAGTACGAGTCGCCATTGTGGGCGTCGGGAACTGCGCGTCCTCACTGGTACAGGGCGTGCAGTACTACCAGGACGCCGACCCGAACCACACCGTGCCGGGCCTGATGCACGTGATGTTCGGCCAGTACCACGTCCGCGACGTGAAGTTCGTGGCCGCTTTCGACGTGGATGCCAAGAAGGTCGGCTTCGACCTGTCGGAGGCGATCTTCGCGTCGGAGAACAACACGATCAAGATCGCCGACGTGCCGCCCACCAATGTGACCGTGCAGCGTGGCCCGACGCTCGACGGCATCGGCAAGTACTACGCCGAGACCATCGAGATCTCTGACACCGAGGCCGTCGACGTGGTGAAGGTGCTCAAGGACGCGAACGTCGACGTCATGGTGTCCTACCTGCCGGTGGGCTCGGAGGAGGCCGACAAGTTCTACGCCCAGTGCGCCATCGACGCCGGTGTGGCGTTCGTGAACGCGCTGCCGGTGTTCATCGCGTCGGACCCGGTGTGGGCCAAGAAGTTTGCCGACGCCGGGGTGCCGATCGTCGGTGACGACATCAAGAGCCAGGTGGGCGCGACCATCACCCACCGCGTGATGGCCAAGCTGTTCGAGGACCGCGGCGTGCAACTGGACCGCACCATGCAGCTCAACGTTGGCGGCAACATGGACTTCCTCAACATGCTCGAGCGCGAGCGGCTGGAGTCCAAGAAGATCTCCAAGACGCAGGCCGTCACCAGCAACCTGCAGCGCGAGTTCAAGACGAAGGACGTTCACATCGGTCCGTCCGACCACGTCGGGTGGCTGGACGACCGCAAGTGGGCCTACGTGCGGCTGGAGGGCCGTGCCTTCGGCGACGTGCCGCTGAACCTGGAGTACAAGCTGGAGGTGTGGGACTCGCCGAACTCGGCGGGCGTCATCATCGACGCCGTGCGCGCGGCCAAGATCGCCAAGGACCGCGGGGTCGGCGGACCGGTGATCCCCGCGTCGGCCTACCTGATGAAGAGCCCGCCGCAGCAGTTGCCCGACGACATAGCCCGAGCCCAGCTCGAGGAGTTCATCGAGGGGTAGGGCGGCATCCGCCCGGCTCGCGAAGTCACACCCGTCACAGAAAAGATCGGGTGTGCCGATTTGCCCACCTCACTCGAAAATTCAAGGTGACCAGGAGCTGGTGAGTGGGCTGCGCGCTGGTGTTAGGCGGCGTCGGTGTGGGGTTCGAGTGTGACGTTGTATCCGAGGGCTTGGAGTTGTTGGATGGCTCTGGCTTTGGTTTTTGCTGGGCGGTGTCGGGTGTAGTAGTCGGGGCCGGGGTCTTGGTAGAAGGTGCCGTTGACAAGCATGTGCCAGGCGCAGGTGAGCATCTTGTGTTCGAGCGCAACGATGGCGGTCTGCCCGGCAGCGGACTGGCGGCGCGACTTCTTGGTTCCGGATCGGGCAGGTCGGCGGCCGGCGATGCGTCGGAAGCGGGCGCCGAAGTAGGTGTTGGTGCTGCGCGATGCCGACAGGGCGGCTATCCCGAGAGCGGCTTTAAGGTGGCGGTTGCCGGGCAGGGTCTTGGCCGATTTGACCCGGCCGGCTGATTCATTGCAGCTGGGTGTGACCCCGGCCCAAGACGCCAGCTGTCCCGGAGTGGGGAACACGTTCATGTCGGCGCCGGTTTCGGCGATGAACACATCAGCGACGACCTGTGACCAGCCCGGGATGCTCACGAGCAGTTCGCGGGTGGCCCGAAAGGGGGCAATCGCCTCCTCGATGCGGGCATCAAGGAGGGTGATGTCGGCCTCGTGGGCGTCGATCCGGTCCAGATACAGCCGCACCATGAACGCGTGGTGGTCGTTGAACCGTCCCTGCAGCGCTTCGGTCAGTTCGGGGATCTTCTTGCGTAGCTGTCGTTTAGCCAGATCGGCCAGCACGGCCGGGTCGCGTTGGCCGGCGATGAGCGCTTCGAGCATCGCCCGCCCCGAAACTCCGGTGATCTCGCAGGCCACCGACGACAGTTTGATCCCGGCGTCTTCCAGCAGTGTCTCTAGCCGCCCGATCTCTTTGGTGCGGGCCTGGGCGATGGTGGTGCGGGCCCGAGTCAGATCCCGCAGCACCCGGATGGGTTCGGGCGGCACGAACGAGGCGCGGACGAGCCCATGAGCACCCAGCTCGGCCAGCCAGGCCGCATCCGAGACGTCGGTCTTGCGTCCGGGCACGTTGCGGGCGTGGCGGGCGTTGACCAGCATCACGTTCAGCGCGTCGTCGAGCAGAAAGTAGAACGGCTTCCAGTACGCCGCGGTCGACTCCATCACCACGCACGTCACTTGTTCGGCGATCAAATGCTGCCGCAACGCCAGAATGCTGCTGGTCATCGATGTCCACGTGGTCACCGTCGATGACGTGGCTTTGCGGCCGCGGCCTTGGATGCGCACGCACACCTTGGCGTCCCTTTTCGACACGTCGATGCCCGCACACCGCGGATGGATCACTTCCATGACAGATCATCCCCTTTCGCAATCAAATCTTTTGTTATGGAAGGCGTTTCGGGGAGGGCTGTAATGAAACAGAAATCTCACTCGCGTGCTCACAGGCAACAATCCACATCCCTCGCACAACCGCTAAGGGAATGCCCTCCAGCCCCACGCTCTACAGGCGTGCTCCCCGGCAACAAGGCGGGACGGGGTCGCCGAAACACCCCTTAAGCGTCAACCCGGACCACCGCGAACGCAACCACGCACCCGACCGCACCGGTCCGCGATTTTCCTCTCCCCACACCGGGGCGCCGGCGCCCCATGAACGCTCACAGCGACTTTCGGTGACCACCGGTCGTGGTTTGTCGCTCTGAGGTGGGCAAAAGTCCACTCACCTTGTTTGCCGTTACTGAAGTGACGATCGAGCGGTAGCCCGCCCTCCGTCGACACGCTGCTGTGCGGTTGCTTAGCATCTGAGTCGATGACGGTTCAGCCCGCCGCGTTTCTGCGCACAACGCTCCCCCTTGACCTGTCCCGGCTCAAGGAGTTGGACAGCGGCCGCTACCACTCGATCTGGCTGCCCGACCACATGGTCAGCTTCTGGCCCGACTCGATCTGGACTCCCGAGTTCACCGATCTGGCCATCGCGTCACCATCTCCGCACCGCCACCTCGATGGGCTGGCGGTGGCGGCCGCGGCCGCGGTGCTCACCGAGAGGGTTCCCCTGGTGAGCGCCGTCGTCGACACCGTGCGCCGGCATCCCGCCCTGCTGGCTCAGACGGCGCTGACCATCGACCACCTCGCCAAGGGTCGTTTCGTTCTCGGCCTGGGCAGCGGCGAGAGTGAGAACACCCTGCCCTATGGCTTCGACTTCTCCCGACCGGTCAGCCGTTTCGAGGAGGCGCTGACGGTGATCCGGCTGCTCTGGGAGACCGACGGCCCGGTCGATTTCGACGGGCAGTTCTACTCGCTGCACCATGCGCGGCTGGACACCGAACCCTATGAGGGGCGGGTACCGCCGATCTGGATCGGTGCCAGTGGCCCGCGGATGCTTGACATGGCCGGCCGCCACGCCGACGGCTGGTGGCCGGCCGGCGCCTGGACACCGGAGCATTACGCCGAGATGCTCGGCGCGGTGCGGGCTTCCGCGGAACGCGCCGGCCGCGATCCGATGGCGATCACGCCGTGCTTCATCCAGGTGTGTCTGATCGGTGCGGACGAAAACGCCCTGTCCGAGATCCTGCGGGCTCCCCTGGTCAAGGCCTTCCTGCTGCAGGTGTCCGCGGACACTCTGCGCGGCTTCGGGTTTGAGCATCCGATGGGCGAGGATTGGCGTGGGTTTCAGGACATCGACCCGGCGGTGCTCACCCACGAACGGATCGTTGCGTTCCTGGGCGACGTGCGGCCCGAGATGGTCCTGGCCGTCGTGCCGCACGGAACGCCGAAAGAGGTGGCCAGGACCGTCAAGACGTACGTGGACGCGGGTCTGCGAGTGCCCAAAGTTCTCGATTACGGCGCCATGGCAGGTTTGACCTATGCGGCGGCTTCGGCAACGAACGTCCGCGCGGCCGAAGACGAACTGATGCGGCTGTGCGGAGAACTGTCGTGACGGCACGCCTGGACGCCGCCGAGTTGCTGCGCGCTGCGGAGGCCGAGACCGGACTGCGCGACTACGGCGATCCCACGCTGCCGGAACGCTTCGCCGTCGCCGTCGACCACCTGAACGGCCTCGGTATGGACGTTGACGGCAACCGGCAAGCGGCGCACGTGTGCCACTGGCTGCTCACGTCACGCCTGCAGTTCATCGAAGACCGCAACCGCTACCCGATCGGCGACGAAATCGTGCAAGCACCGATGTTCGTCACCGGCGAACCGCGTTCGGGCACAACGCTGATGCACGCTCTGATGTCGGTCGATCGACACGCGCGCGCCCTGCGCTTCTGGGAAGTGATGTACCCGTCGCCGCCGCCTGGCCTCGCGGGTCCCGACGACGACCGCCGTGAGCGGGCCGACGCCGACTGGCGCGAGATCAACGCCAAGATGCCCAAATGGCTGCACAGCCACCCGTACAACGACATGCTCGGCGACGGCCTGCCCGAAGACGAACGCACCTGGGCGTTCGACTTCCGCGTCATGACGCCCACCGCCTGGTGGCGCGTGCCGATGCAATCGCTGGTCGGCGGCCTACCCACCGATCCGGCGGCGCAATACCGGCTGCACAAGGCCATGCTGCAGCAGCTGCAATACGCTCGGCCACGAAAGTACTGGGTTCTCAAGGGATTTCACGGTTTTCGGCTGAAGCAGCTGCTCGACGAATACCCCGATGCGAGGATGGTCTGGCTGCACCGCGACCCCGTGCAGGTCGCCGCGTCGCGCACCATGATGATGGCCGACATCATGGACGGCATCGTCGGTCCGGTCGACCTGCACGCCGAGGCGAAGAAGCACCTCGAGATGACCCGCGCCAGCATCGCCAACACGATGAGCAATCCCCTGGTCGACGACCCGCGCATCCTGCATATCCGCTACACCGACTTCGTGACCGATCACGTCGCCACCGTTCGCCGCTGTTACGCGTTCTGCGGTCGCGAACTGACGGCCGAGGCCGAATCGGCGATGCGCGCGTATCTGGCGAACAATCGCGGCGACCGCTACGGCAAATTCACCTACTCCACGAAACTGCTGGTCGAAATCGGCGAAGACATCGATGCCCTGCACGCGGAATTCGCGGGATTCCGTGAGCGTTTCGGTGTCACGATCGAAAACCGATCCTGACATGACGCGCGCTCACAAACGCCTATCGGTGCACACCGTCACCTTCTACGGGACGCCGCTGGCCGACCTCGAGCGGTATTGGGCGACCCTGGGCGTTTCCCGGTTGAGCATCCTGGATGACCAGCTGCTCGATCCGGAATTTCCAAAGCTGCTGCAGCGCAATGACTTTAACGTGGAAGCGGTCTGCCATATCTTCGGAGGCGGCAGGCTGTCCACCGACCAGCGGGCCGCCCGGGATGCCCTGTCCGCTGTGATCGACGCCGCCGCCGCCGCCGGCACGAGTACCGTCTACCTGCTCACCGGCGGCCGCGGTGACCTCACCTGGGAACAGGCCGCCGACCGATTTTGCGCGCTGGTCGCGCCCTGCGTGGCGCGCGCCAAGTCAGCGGGCGTGGCGCTGGCGATCGAAAACGCGTCCAGCCTGTACGCCGACATCCACCTCGCCCATACGCTGCGCGACACCATCACACTGGCCGAAATGGGCGATCTGGGCATCTGCATCGACGTGTTCCACTGCTGGGCCGAGGGCGATTTCGATGCGATGGTGCAGCGCGCGCTGCCGCGAACGGCGCTCATCCAGTTGAGTGACTACGTGCTCGGTGACCGGGCGCTACCGGGCAGAGCGGTTCCCGGCGACGGCACGATCCCGCTCGAAGCGTTCGTCGCCAAAACGCTCGCCGGCGGCTACGCGCGCGGCTTCGACCTAGAGCTCATCGGTCCCCGGATCGACCACGAGGGCCGCTTGCAATCCGCCCGGCGCGCATGCGATGTCGTCGGGGAACTGCTCGACAGACTGGGGGCGTGAGTATGGCTTTCGGCGACGGACCTGACGACGCGGCCCTGCAGTCGGCGTGGACCGAGTTCTGCGTGCAGCTGCAGCGCGCGGGCGAGCAGGTCTTCAAAGAGGCCAACCCCGCTTCGGGCTTGCATCGTGTCGACGCATACCGCTTCCTAGCGCAGAACCTTGGGCAGGCCTTCGATCTGGCGCTCGAGACACATGACACTCGCTACCCGGCGCTGCACACTTTCAGCGGCCCGACGCGCAAGCTGGGTGGCGACTGCGCCGACTTCACCTACCAGCAAGCCTGGATCGACGGGCACTCAACCTACCGGCTCATCGGAACCCGCGGCACGGCAAGGTTTTTCAACGTCACCGTCCAGGGACCACGCACCCCCGGGCCCGGCGTGCTGCACGAACCCTTCGGTGACACACCGGAGGCCAACCTGCTCGGCCATCAGCTCTACGGGGAATCCGGTGGGGAATTCGAGATCTACATCGGTGGGCCCGAACGCGGGCCGAACTGGCTGCCCACCACCCCGGGGTCCCGCAAGTTGTTCATCCGCCAAGGCTTCGACCGTTGGGATGAGCTTCCGGCCCAGATGCGCATCGAGCGGGTCGACATGGCCTCCCCCAAGCCACTGCCCACGCCCGCTGACATGGTCGAGGCGATGCGCTGGGCCGGTGATTTTCTCACCGGCCTGATGTCGGATTGGCCCGAGTTCCCCTTCGCCTACGGAGGCGTCGACGCCGAACACCCGAACGCCTTCCCGCAAGTCGGCGCGACCGACGCCGACAGCAAGCGCGGCCGGGCCGCCGCCAACATGTACTGGGAGCTCGGGGACGACGAGGCGCTGATCATCGAGTTCGACGCCCATGACGGGCTGTGGATGCTGACCAACATGGGCGTCTTCTTCAACAGCATGGACTACCTGTACAGGCCGGTCAGCTACACGCCGAGCCGCACGAAGGTCGACCGCGACGGCCGCATCCGTCTCGTCATGGCGCACCGTGATCCGGGCGTCCACAACTGGGTGGACACCCAGGGCTTCGCGCGCGGAAACGTGACGTACCGGCACATGCTCGACGGCGAACCCGCAGTGCTCACCACCCGAGTGGTCAACCACGACGAGCTGCCCGAGACTCTGCCGGCGGACACCGTCATGGTCACTCCGGCGGAACGCGGCGCCGCCATGTGGGAGCGGTTCCGCGGCATTCGCCGCCGATACATCCTCTAAGCACCGGCGCTAGGGTGAGAGATCGTGACCGAGATATCTGAGGACGGACTAACGGGATTGTCCGAGTTCTCGCTGCTGGCCGAGAACGCCGAACAGGCCGGGGTCGGAGGCCCGCTGCCGAATGTGAAGCGGGTCGAGGCGGACACGGCGGACGGCAAAGTCAGCGCGCTGCGGTGGGGCGGCACTCCCCCGCGGATCGTCTTTCTGCACGGCGGCGGGCAGAACGCACACACCTGGGACACCGTCGTCGTCGGTCTCGGCGAGCCCGCGCTGGCCGTCGACCTGCCCGGCCACGGACATTCCGGCTGGCGCGAGGACGGCGACTACTCGCCGCAGAACAACGCCGCCGTTCTGGCGCCGGCGCTACGCGAGCTGGCGCCGGCCGCCGAGCTCGTCGTGGGCATGTCGCTGGGCGGGTTGACCGCCATCCGGCTGGGCGCGGTGGCGCCCGAGCTGGCCAATGAGCTCGTCCTGATCGACGTCACCCCGTCGGCGCTGCAACGGCACTCCGAGATGACCAAGGAGCAGCAGGGCACAGTGGCGCTGATGCACGGCGAGCGCGAGTTCCCCAGCTTCCAGGCCATGCTGGACCTGACGGTCGCCGCGGCGCCGCACCGCGAGCCCAAGGCGCTGCGCCGCGGCGTGTTCCACAACTCGCGCCGCCTCGACAACGGCAACTGGACGTGGCGTTACGACGCCATCCGCGTCTTCCCCGACTTCGCCGGCCTGTGGGATGACGTCGACGCGTTGTCGGCGCCCATCACCCTGGTGCGCGGGGGCACGTCCGGATTCGTCAGCGACGAGGATGCGGCCGAACTCGAAAGGCGCGCAAGGCATTTCCGTGGGACCCATGTGGTCGAGAACGCCGGGCATTCGGTGCAAAGCGACCAGCCACGGGCGCTGGTCGGCCTGCTCCGCGGGGTGCTCGATGCGCGCTGAACCTACGGTGGTCGTATGACTTCTGACCTCCCCATCCGTATCGGCGTGCAGTTGCAACCCCAACACGCCCCGCAGTACCGGCAGATCCGCGACGCCGTTCGCCGATGCGAGGACATCGGTGTGGACATCGCCTTCAACTGGGACCACTTCTTCCCGCTGTACGGCGACCCCGACGGCGCGCACTTCGAATGCTGGACCATGCTGGGGGCGTGGGCCGAGCAGACGTCGCGCATCGGCATCGGCGCCTTGGTGACGTGCAACTCCTACCGCAATCCGGAGTTGCTGGCCGACATGGCCCGCACCGTCGACCACATCGCTGACGGCCGGCTCGTGCTCGGTATCGGTTCGGGCTGGAAGCAAAAGGATTACGACGAGTACGGCTACGAATTCGGGACCGCCGGCAGCCGCCTCGACGACTTGGCGGCGGCGCTGCCCCGGATCAAGGCGCGGCTGGCCAAACTGAATCCCGCGCCGACCCGCGACATTCCCGTCCTGATCGGCGGCGGCGGTGCACGCAAGACCCTGCGGCTGGTGGCCGAATACGCCGACATCTGGCACAGCTTCACCTCTACCGACGAGTTCCCGGCCAAGTCGGAGATCCTGGGCCGGCACTGCGCCGATGTCGGGCGGGACCCGGCCGCCATCGAACGGTCGGCCGCCGTCGAAAACCGTGGCGGGCTGGTCAAGAATGCCGAAGCCCTGGTCGGCCTCGGCGTCACGCTGCTGACCGTGGGGTGTGACGGCCCGGATTACGACCTGAGCGCCGCGGAAGCGCTGTGCACATGGCGCGATAAACGCTGAACCGAAGCAAGCTGAGGTTTGCCTCAGGTTCATCGGTCAAACACCTTTTGGTGCGCACCGTGTCGTGAGAAACTCTGAGCGCCAGCCCGCCGCGGCTGGTGGAAAGAGAATCAGACGATAGATGCCGAAGAAATACGGGGTCAAAGAAAAAGACCTGGTTGTTTCGCACATCCTCAACCTGGTGCTCACCGGCAAGCTGCGCGGCGGCGACCGGGTCGACCGCAACGAGATCGCGGTCGGCCTGGGCGTCAGTCGGGTCCCGATCCAAGAGGCGCTCGTCCAGCTCGAGCACGACGGCGTCGTGTCCACCCGTTATCACCGCGGCGCCTTCGTCGAGCGATTCGACGAAGCCACCGTCCTCGAGCATCACGAACTCGACGGCCTGCTCAACGGCATCTCGTCGGCGCGCGCGGCGACCAACCCGACCCCGCGGATCTTGGGTCAACTCGACGGACTCCTGCGGTCACTGCGCGGCGCCAAGGACTCGCGGGCCTTCTCCGAAATCGCCGCGGAATACCGTCGCACCGTCAACGACGAGTACGCCGGACCCCGGCTGCACGCCATGATCCGCGCCTCGCAGAACCTCATCCCCCGCGTGTTCTGGATGACCTGCCAGGGCAGCCGCGACGACATGTTGCCGTTCTACGAGGACGAGACCGCCGCCATCCACCGGCGTGACCAGGAAGCCGCGCGGGGCGCGTGCGTCGGGCGCTCGTACCTGATGGCCCAAGCCATGCTGGCCGAACTGTTCCGGCGCAGGGTGTTCACCGCACCGGATGACATCAGCCGAGTCGCTCCAGCCGCGCTGCGGGTAGTCGCCCCGGCCCAGACGATCCGCGCCGAGCCCTCGCTGGCGCTCTAGTTCGATGGTGGCGACCCGCCACTAGTTCGACCCGCTCTACCGGGCCGGGCCGCCCGCCGGTCGATACGGTGGCACTGATGCATTCGCGCGTACCCCGGCGCACCAAGCGCCGCGAGAAGCTGCTCGGTATCACCGTGACCATCCTGATGGTGGGCGGCATGACGCTGGCCGCACTCGCGGCGCCCGCGGCTGCCGACAGGAACCAGTGCGCGCCGGCCGGCTTGGACAGCGCGACCGTCTTGCCCGGCAACCTGACATCAAGCGGTGCCATGGGCGAGCAGGACCAGCACACGACGCCCGGCGTCGAGCCGCTCAGCGCGGTCAATGTCGACGCGCTGGGGCTGGGCACGCCGGGTGTGCTGACCGTCGGCACCCTGTCGGGAGCGCCGCCGAACGTGTGCATCACTCCCACCGGACAGTTCAGCGGATTCGACAACCAGTTGCTGCGCGCGATCGCCGACAAGCTCGGCCTGCAGGTCCGCTTCGCCGGAACCGATTTCGCCGGATTGCTGGCACAGGTGGCGGCGCGGCGCTTCGACGTCGGCTCGGCGTCGATCAAGGCCACCGGCGAGCGGCGCCGCACCGTCGCCTTCACCAACGGCTACGACTTCGGCTACTACTCGCTGGTGGTGCCGCCCGGCTCGGCCATCAAGGAATTCAGCGACCTGAACGCAGGGCAGCGGATCGGCGTGGTGCAGGGCACCGTCGCGGAGTCCTACGTCGTCGACACCTTGCATCTGCAACCGGTGAAATACCCCGACTTCGCCACCGTCTACGCCAGCGTCAAGACCCGCCAGATCGACGCGTGGGTGGCGCCGGCGGGGCAGGCGGCGGCCACGATCCGACCGGGCGACCCGGCGATGATCGTCGCGAACACCTTGAGCGCCGGCAGTTTCGTGGCCTACGCGGTGGCCAAACCCAACAAGCCGCTGGTCGATGCGCTCAACGCAGGCCTGGACGCGGTAATCGCGGACGGCACCTGGGCCAACCTGTACACGCAGTGGGTGCCGCGCATGCTGCCGCCGGGCTGGAAGCCGGGCTCCAACGCGGTTCCCGTGCCGGTGCTGCCCGACTTCGCGGCGATCGCGGCGACTCACCACAGCAAGCCGGTGAGCCCGGCCGCGCCGAAATCTGCGCTGGGGCAGTTGCGTGACTCGTTCTTCGACTGGGACGTGTATCGCCAAGCCGTTCCCACACTGTTTCGCACGGGATTGCCCAACACGCTGATCCTGACCGCGAGCGCCGGCGTCATCGGTTTGGTGCTCGGCATGGCGCTTGCGGTCGCGGGGATCTCGCACTCGCGGTGGCTGCGCTGGCCGGCGCGGGTGTACACCGACATCTTCCGCGGGCTCCCAGAGGTGGTGATCATCTTGATCATCGGGTTGGGCGTCGGCCCGTTGGTCGGCGGACTGACCAACAACAATCCTTACCCGCTCGGCATTGCCGCGCTGGGTCTGATGGCCGCCGCCTACGTCGGCGAAATCCTGCGCTCGGGAATCCAAAGCGTGGACCCCGGCCAGCTGGAAGCCTCCCGCGCGCTCGGGTTCAGCTACGCGGCCGCAATGCGACTGGTGGTGATACCGCAGGGCGTCCGGCGGGTGCTGCCCGCATTGGTCAACCAATTCATCGCTCTGTTGAAGGCGTCCGCGCTGGTGTACTTCCTGGGCTTGATCGCCCAACAGCGGGAGCTGTTTCAGGTGGGCCGCGACCTCAACGCGCAGACCGGCAACTTGTCGCCGCTGGTGGCCGCCGGTCTCTTCTACCTGATCTTGACCATCCCGTTAACGCATTTGGTGAACTACATCGATTCGCGGCTGCGCCGCGGCCGGGCATCGGTCGAGCCGCAAGATCCACCCGACATGCTCACCTCGACGTTTAGCCAGGAGATGACGTGACGGCCGACGCCCGCTCGTCAGTATCGCTGGCCGCCAAGGGTATTCACCAGACCCTTGGTGACACAGCGGTGCTGCGCGGCGTCGATGTCGAGGTGCCCGCGGGCAGCACCGTCGCGGTGATCGGTCCGTCCGGCTCGGGCAAGTCAACGCTGCTGCGCACCCTGAACAGGTTGCATGAGCCCGATAGCGGCGACATCTTGCTGGACGGCCGCTCGGTGTTGCGCGACGACCCCGACCGACTCCGCCAGCGCATCGGCATGGTGTTCCAGCATTTCAACCTGTTCCCGCATCGCAGCGTGCTGGACAACGTCGCGCTGGCGCCGCGAAAGTTGCGGCGACTGCCCGCCGACGGGGCCCGTGAGCTCGCGCTGGCCCAGCTGGACCGAGTTGGCCTGAAACACAAGGCCGGTGCCCGCCCCGGCACGCTGTCCGGCGGCCAGCAGCAGCGGGTCGCGATCGCCCGCGCACTCGCGATGGCACCGCAGGTGATGTTCTTCGACGAGGCGACCTCGGCGCTCGATCCGGAAATGGTCAAGGGCATCCTGCAGCTCATCGCCGACCTCGGCGCCGACGGCATGACCATGCTCGTCGTCACCCACGAGATGGGTTTCGCCCGGTCGGCATCCGACACGGTCGTCTTCATGGATCACGGCCAGGTGGTGGAATCCGGTCCCCCCGAGCAGATATTCGAAGCCCCGCGGACCGAGCGCCTGCAGCGGTTCCTGTCCCAAGTGCTTTGACCGCCCCAAGTGGGCAACAGCTAGCTTCTACGCCCTGATATCGGGTTAGACTGCCCGGTTATGGCGGACAGCGGATCCACCTCGGCCGATGTGACCGAGCTTGCGGAAGGTTTGCACCGCGCCTTGTCCAAACTGATTTCAATATTGCGCCGCGGGGACCCGAACGGGGCAGCGGCCGGCGACCTGACCCTGGCGCAGCTGTCGATCCTGGTCACCCTTCTTGATCAGGGTCCCATTCGGATGACCGACCTGGCGGCGCACGAACGGGTGCGGACACCGACCACCACCGTGGCCATCCGCCGGCTCGAAAAGATTGGCCTGGTGAAACGGTCGCGCGACCCATCCGACCTGCGAGCGGTGCTGGTCGACATCACCCCGCGCGGACGTGCCGTGCACGGCGAATCCCTGGCGAACCGGCGGGCCGCGCTGGCGGCGATGCTCAGTCACCTTCCCGCCGCCGACGTGGAGACTTTGAAGAAGGCGCTGGCGCCGCTGGAACGGCTCGCCTCCTGCGAACCGGCGCCGGGTCGCGCGGGAGACCCGGCTGAGTGCAAAGAAGCGTGAAATCATCTCCTTTCCAATGGGATTCGTCACGCACGTAGACTGACGCGCATGCCCACTGCACTCATCACCGGAGCCGGCGGCGGTATCGGTTCGGCCATCGCCACGGCGCTGGCGCCTACGCACACACTGCTGTTGGCCGGCCGCCCCTCCGATCGGCTCGACGCCGTCGCCGAGCGGCTCGGTGCCACCACCTTTCCGCTGGACGTGACCGACGGCAACGAGATCGAGGCGGCGTGCGAGATCATCGACGAGCTCGACGTGTTGGTGCACAACGCAGGCGTGTCCATCCCCGGCCATGTCGCCGAGTCGAACGTCGACGAGTGGCGCGCCACCTTCGCCGTCAATGTGTTTGCGCCGGTGGAGCTTACGTTGACGCTACTGCCGCCGCTGCGCCGCGCCCGCGGGCAGGTGGTGTTCATCAACTCCGGTTCGGGGCGCAAGGTTTCGCCGGGCATGGCCTCGTATTCCGCCAGCAAGTTCGCGTTGCGCGCCTTCGCCGACTCGCTGCGCGACGACGAAGCGGACCTGCGGGTGACCACGATCTATCCCGGCCGCACCGACACCGAGATGCAGCGTGAACTCGTCGCTTTCGAAGGGGGCGAGTACGACGCCGCCGACTTCCTGCGGCCCGAGACCGTGGCGGACGCCGTCGCCCATGCGGTGGCCACGCCGCGCGATGGTCACGTCCACGAGGTGGTACTGCGACCCGGCCGGCGATAAACCCGTCAGACCACCAGATTGACCAGCCGGCCCGGGACCACGATGACCTTGCGCGGGGTAGCGCCCGCCAGGAATCCCTGCACCTTGCCATCCGCCAGTGCCGCGGCCTTCAGGGTGTCATCGTCGGCGTCGGCTGCCACCACCACGCGTCCGCGCACCTTGCCGTTGACCTGCACCGGGTATTCGACGGTTTCCTCGACGAGATAGGCGGCATCGGCCTGCGGGAACGGGCCATGCGCCAACGAGGTGGTGTGGCCGAGCCGCAGCCACAACTCTTCGGCCAGGTGCGGAGCCAGCGGGGCCAGCATGAGCACCAGCGGCTCGACTGCCGCGCGGGGCATCGCGTCGCGATGCTCTTTGGTGAGGTGGTTGGTGTACTCGATCAGCTTGGCCACCGCGGTGTTATTACGCAGGGCCGCATAGTCTTCCGAGACCCCGGCGATGGTGCGGTGCAGCACCCGGAGGGTGTCGCCGGCCATCGCCCCGTCGCTGACCCTGGTTTCCCCGGTGTGCTCGTCGACCACCAGCCGCCACACGCGCTGCAGGAATCGGTGGGCTCCGACGACGTCCTTGGTGGCCCAGGGCCGGGACGCCTCCAGCGGGCCCATCGACATCTCGTACACCCGCAGCGTGTCCGCGCCGTATTCGTCGCAGATCTCGTCGGGAGATATCGAATTCTTCAGGCTCTTACCGATCTTCCCGAACTCCTGGAAGACCTCGCTTTCGCCGTCGGGCCCGGGATAGATGAAGCGATCGCCCCGTTCGATGACTTCGTCCGCGGGCACGTATGAGCCGCGCGAGTCGGTGTAGGCGAAGGCTTGGATATAGCCCTGGTTGATCAGCCTGCGATACGGCTCGCGGGAACTGACATGGCCCAGATCGTAGAGGACCTTGTGCCAGAACCGCGCATACAGCAGATGCAGCACCGCATGCTCGGCGCCGCCGACGTACAGGTCGACGCCACCCGGATCCTGCGGGCCGTGCTCGGCCGGCCGAGGGCCCATCCAGTAGGCCTCGTTTTCCTTGGCGCAGAAGCGTTCCGAGTTGTGCGGGTCGGTGTAGCGCAGCTCATACCAGGAGCTGCCCGCCCACTGCGGCATCACGTTGGTGTCGCGGGTGTACGGCTTCAAGCCATCGCCCAGATCGAGCTCGACGTGCACCCAGTCGGTCGCCTTGGCCAGCGGTGGTGACGGCTCGCTGTCGGCGTCGTCGGGGTCGAACAGCACCGGCGAGTAGGCCGGCACGTCGGGCAGCTCGACGGGCAGTGCGGCCTCGTCGAGCGGATGCGGGCGCCCGTCGTCGTCATAGACGACGGGAAACGGCTCACCCCAGTACCGCTGCCGGGCGAAAAGCCAGTCCCGGAGCTTGAATTCGACGCGCGCCCGGCCGCGGCCATCGGCCTCCAGGCGGGCGGCGATGGCTTCCTTCGCCGCCGCCACGTTCATTCCGTCCAAATACCCGGAGTTGACCAGCACGCCGTCGCCCGTGTGCGCGACCTCCGAAACATCGCCTCCGGCAATAACTTCCGCGATCGGCAGACCGAACTCGCGGGCGAAGTCCCAGTCGCGCTGGTCGTGGCCCGGGACGGCCATGATCGCCCCGGTGCCGTATCCAGCCAACACGTAGTCGGCGACGAAGATCGGCACCGGCGCACCGTTGGCGGGGTTGGTCGCGTAGCCGCCGAGGAAGACACCGGTCTTCTCCTTGCTTTCCTGGCGCTCGAGATCCGACTTGGTGGCGATCGCGCGGCGGTAGGCGGCGACAGCCTCACCCGGCGTGGATGCACCATACGTCCAGCGGGGATCGGTCCCGTCCGGCCAGGCGGCGGCGACCAGGCCGTCGACCAGGTCGTGCTCGGGGGCCAGCACCAGGTAGGTGGCACCGAACATGGTGTCGGGCCGGGTCGTGAACACCTCTATGCCGACCTGCGAGCCATCGGTCCGGGTTGCCGAAAACAGCGCCTGCACGCCGGTGGAACGGCCGATCCAGTTGCGCTGCATGGTCTTGACCTGCTCCGGCCAGTCCAGCTCGTCCAGGTCGTCGAGGAGCCGGTCGGAATAGGCGGTGATCCGCATCATCCACTGCCGCAACCGTTTCCGGAACACCGGGAAATTCCCCCGGTCGCTGCGGCCGTCGGAGGTGACTTCTTCGTTGGCCAGCACCGTGCCCAGCCCGGGGCACCAATTCACCATCGAATCCGCCCGGTAGACCAGCCGGAAGCTGTCGACCACGTCGGCCCGCTCCACCGCCGCCAGCTGCTGCCAGTCCCTCCCGTTATCCAGAGACCGCGCACCGGATTCGAATTCGGCGATCAGTTCGGCGATCGGACGGGCCTTCTTGGCGGCGGTGTCGAACCAGGCGTTGTAGATCTGCAGAAAGATCCACTGCGTCCACTTGTAGAACTCGATGTCGGTGGTGGAGAAGCTGCGCCGACTGTCGTGGCCCAGACCCAGGCGACCCAGCTGCCGCCGGAAATTGACGACGTTGGCCTCGGTCCTGGTGCGCGGGTGGGTGCCGGTTTGCACCGCGTATTGCTCAGCGGGCAGCCCGAAGGCGTCAAACCCCAACGCGTGCAGCACATTGTGGCCCGTCATGCGGAAGTAGCGGGCGTACACGTCGGTGGCTATATAGCCCAGCGGGTGCCCGACGTGCAGTCCCTCACCCGACGGGTAGGGGAACATGTCCTGGACGAACAGCTTGTCGGCAGGGACCGGGGTTCCGTCCGCCGGAGCCAGCGAGCCGACCGGGTTCGGCACATTGAACGTCCCGAGCTTCGCCCAGTTCTCCTGCCAGGTGCTTTCGATACGGGCCGCGAGCGCCGCGGTGTACCGGTGCGGCGGCGCATCGGAGTCCGTCGTAGCACCGGAGTTGCTCCCGGGTGCGGCGGTCGGGGATTCGGTCACCCGAACAGGGTATAAGGGCCGACACGGCGGGCCGGCCGGCCACAGGTTGGTATCGGTTCCGTTGCGCACCGATCAGAGGTTCATCCCAGCTCGATTTCGGGCCTGTTCACCGCCATTGACCTCTGGTTACAGTCGGCCTCTATACGACCGGGTGCTGTCCACAGCCATTGGAAGGACCGACGCAAATGATTGAGATCGCCCGTAGCTTGCGGGTCCTCGCAGGAGGTCTCGCCGCCGGCGCCATCGGGGTCACTGTGCTTGCGGGCGCGACCGCATCGGCCGATCCCGTGTTTCCCGCACCTCCCCCCGGTGTCCCCTCCCCGATCCAGGCGCCGGTGAACGCGGTGGCCGTCCCCGGACAAGCTCCCAACAGGTTCCTCGCCGCCCCGCCCGCGTCGAATCCGTTCGCGCCACCTGTCCTCGCCACCGCCCCGGGTGCCGCGGGAGCCGCCGCGGCTCCGCCGGCGGCGCCGATGCCTCCGGCGGTGACCCCGGCGGTTTCCGGCACGCTCCGCGAATACCTGCAGTCGAAGGGCGTCAAGCTCGAAGCGCAGAAGCCGCAGGGCTTCAACGCGCTCGACATCACGCTGCCCGTGCCCCCTCGGTGGACCCAGGTGCCCGATCCGAACGTGCCCGACGCGTTCGCGGTCACCGCCGATCGGCAAGGCAGCAGCATCTACAACTCGAACGCCCAGGTGGTGGTCTACAAGCTGGTCGGTAGCTTCGATCCCAAGGACGCCATCACGCACGGCTACGTCGACAGCGAGAAACTGCCCGCCTGGCAGACCACCAACGCCTCGATGGCAGACTTCGGCGGCTTCCCCTCATCGGTCATCGAGGGCACCTACCGCGACGGCGACATGACGCTGAACACCTCGCGCCGCAACGTCATCGCCACGTCCGGGCGGGACAAGTACCTGGTGTCGTTGTCGGTGACCACCGACCGCGCCGTCGCGGTCGCCGACGGCCCGGCCACGGACGCGATCATCAACGGCTTCCGGGTGACCGCACCCGGTGCCGCCGCCCCCGCGCCCGCCCGTACACCCAGCACGGCCCCCGTCGCGCCGCCCTCCCAGACACCGGCCGGGGCGCCGGTCATGCAGGCACCCGCTGCGGCCCCGGCGGGGCTCCCCGCGCAGGCGGCGCTGCCCAACCAGCCGATCGCGCAACCCGCACCGAACCTCTTGGCGATGGTGCCCGGGCTGCCGCCGCTGCCGAACTTTTCGTTTCTGCAGCACTGAGCGGACATAAGCCGAAACCGGCCGGAGCCAGGCGAGCGGATCCCAGTCCCGCCTCGTATTGTGAGCCCATGCTGATTGCGGGCGTGCTGTGCATGTGTGCCGCGGTGGCCTCGGCCGGGTTTGGGACGTGGTCGCTTTCACACAACCAGGCTGCCGGCACCACTCAGCTGGCGCTGCGTGCCATGGCGCCGACGCAGTTCGCTGCCGCGGTGATGCTGGCCGCGGGCGGCGCCGTGGCGCTCGCGGCGTCTCCTCAGACGGCTCTGGTGGTGCTGATCGTCTGCGTCGCCGGTGCGTTGGGCACGCTGGCCGCCGGTTCGTACCAGAGCGCGCGCTTCGCGGTGCGCCAGGAAGCGGCGGCCTCCGGCTGCGGTGGACACTGCGCGGCGTGCACGCTCTCCTGCGGCTGAGGTCCCGCCCAGGGACCCCTCGTCCTGATGGTGGCGGCCCGCTACTAGTTCCGGCTGACGTCGATCGGGTGAGTCGCCAGCAAGGAAAGCGGCAGCGGCTGGCGGCGCAGCACATGCCCCCACAGGTCGGCCTTCGGCCCCACCAGAACGTCAGACGGCAACGCCGACAGAACAATCCAGTCGTCGCGCTCGATCTCGCCTTCCAGCTGCCCGATGGTCCAGCCGGAGTATCCCGCGAAGACCCGCACGCCCTCGACCAGCGGTGCGATGGCGTCGGGGTCGGCGTCCAGATCCACCATCACCACTCGGCCGGCCACATGCCGCAGGCCGGGCACGCCCTGGGGATCGGCGCCGACGCGCAGGGTGGCCAGGCACAGTGCCGCGTCCCGCTTCACCGGCCCACCGATGAACATCGTTTTCGGCTTGGCCGTCAGCTTGGCCCACTGCGGTAACACGTTGTAGACCGCCATCTCGCTGGCCCGGTTCAGCACGACACCCAACGTGCCGCCGTCGTTGTGCTCCACGATGTAGATGACGCTGCGCCGAAACGTCGGTTCGAGCAGATCGGTGTTGGCTAGCAGCAACGTACCCGCACGAACCCGCTGCGCGGCGGGTGCGACATAGTCCTCTGGATCCTCCGGCGGCGGCACTCGACCATCATCGCACCTCCGCCCCGTCACCCGGGTTAATCGAGCGCGGGCGATGGATATTTGTACTGTTGGTGGAGCGGCGTCGAACTCAGCCCGTGGGGCCGGCGGGCCAACCCCAATTCGTGGAAGTCGGTTCTGTGATTCCTACCCGGATGCACTCGGGCGCACACGTCGACCTTTGGCGGTCGGTGCGCGGTTTGCCGGATTTCTGGCGACTGCTGCAGCTGCGGATGGCGAGTCAATTCGGTGACGGTCTCTTTCAGGCCGCACTGGCGGGGGCGCTGCTGTTCAACCCGGATCGCGCCGCCGATCCGATGGCCATTGCCCGGGCGTTCACCGTGCTGTTTCTGCCGTACTCGCTGCTGGGGCCGTTCGCCGGCGCGCTGATGGACCGTTGGGATCGACGGCTGGTGATCGTGGGTGCCAACGTAGGGCGCCTGATTCTCATCGCCACGATCGGCACGATCCTCGCCGTCCGCGCCGGCGACGTACTGCTGCTGTTGGCGGCGCTGGTGGCCAACGGCTTGTCACGGTTCGTCGCGTCCGGGCTTTCGGCGGCGCTGCCGCACGTGGTGCCGCGCGAACAGGTGGTGACGATGAATTCTGTGGCCACCGCGGTGGGCGCCTTCGCGGCTTTCCTGGGCGCGAACTTCATGCTGTTGCCGCGCTTCCTCGTGGGTGCCGGCGACGAAGGCGCCTCGGCGATCATTTTCATCGTCGCCATCCCGGTGTCCATCGCCTTGCTGCTGTCGTTGCGGTTCGGCCCGCGCGTGCTGGGACCGGACGACACCAAGCGCGCGATCCACGGGCCGGCCGTCTACGCCGTGGTCACCGGCTGGCTGCACGGCCTGCGTACGGTGGCGCAGCGCCCGACGGTCGCTGCCACCCTGTCGGGCCTGGCCGCGCACCGGATGGTGGTCGGGATCAACTCGCTGCTGATGTTGTTACTGGTCCACCACCTGGCCTCTACCGCGGCCGGAGGTCTGGGTACCGCCTTGTTGTTCTTCGGCGTTGCGGGCATAGGGGCGTTCCTGGCCAACGTGCTGACGCCGTCGGCGATACGTCGCTGGGGGCGTTATGCCACGGCCAATGGCGCGTTGACCGCGGCCGCCGTCTTCCAGCTCCCGGCCGCCACGCTGCTGATTCCGGTGATGGTGGTGTCCAGCTTTTTGATCGGCGTGGCCGGCCAGGTGGTCAAGCTATGCGCCGACTCGGCGATGCAGATGGACGTCGACGACGCCCTCCGCGGGCACGTGTTCGCGGTCCAGGACGCGGTGTTTTGGGTTGCGTTCATCGTCGCGATCACGGTGTCTGCCACCCTGATTCCCGACGACGGGCATGCGCCGGCGTTCGTGCTGTTCGGGTCGTTGCTCTACCTGGTGGGGCTGGCCTTACACAGCATCATCGGCCGCCGCGGCGAGCCGGCGAACGGTTAAGGTACAGACGTAATTTTCCCGACGATTTGTCGGAGGCGATGATGGCAGGTCCCGGGCCGATCGTCGCCGACCTGCGTGCCGAAAGCGACGACCTCGATGCGCTGGTCGCTCCGCTTCCGGCGCACCGCTGGGCCGATCCGACGCCCGCGCCGGGCTGGACCATCGCCCACCAGATCGGGCACCTGTTGTGGACCGACCGGGTTGCGCTGACCGCGGTCACCGACGAAGCGGGGTTCGTCGAGGCGTTGCAGGCCGCCGCGGCCGATCCGGCCGGTTTCGTCGACGCGGGCGCCGAGGACTTGGCGGCCCTACCGCCGGCCGAGTTGCTCGCCGACTGGCGGGCCACCCGCGGGCGGTTGCACGAGGCGCTGCTGAGCGTCGCCGACGGCCGGAAGCTGCCGTGGTTCGGGCCGCCGATGAGTGCGGCGTCGATGGCGACCGCGCGGTTGATGGAGACGTGGGCGCACGGTCTTGATGTCGCCGACGCGCTCGGCGTCAAACGGCCGACCACCGAGCGCCTGCGTTCGATCGCGCACCTGGGGGTGCGCACCCGCGATTACGCGTTCTCCGTCAACAATCTGGCTGCCCCGGCCGAAGCGTTCCTGGTCGAGCTGCGCGGACCGGGCGGCGACGTCTGGTCCTGGGGACCACCAGACGCCGCGCAGCGCGTCACGGGCTCAGCCGAGGACTTCTGCTTCCTCGTCACCCAGCGGCGCCCGTTGAGCAGCCTGGACATCACGGCGCACGGCGCGGATGCGCAGCGTTGGCTGGGGATCGCGCAAGCCTTCGCTGGACCTCCCGGCCCTGGTCGATGAGCGCGCGAACCGTCTCAATGCAGGGGACCGCCGTACGTCGCCCTGTTGTCAGCCTCGACCTCTTCCCGCAGCGCGGTAATCGCAAGGTTCAACCGGTCGGCCAACTCGCCGTGCGCATAGCCGGTCATGACGCCGGGGTGCAGAACCAACCTGAGCAACCTGCCGTCGGAATTGGCCACGGCGTGCACGTCTCCGAGGTCAACGCTGTAGGTGACGGCCTCGGCTTGCGCGACAAGGGCTTCCCACTTATCGGCCGCATGGCTGAGTTCCCGGAGAACCGATTCGACAAGATCCTTGTCGCTCAGATTCGCCCGACTCCCCGACCCCGCCACGACGCAAGTATCATCCGCCCCTCCGACCAGCGTCAATTCAAATTGCGGCGCAGCGTTGGGGTGATCGGGGCGGCCCTACGACGACGGCGGCGCGGCGAGTTCCCGAAACCAGGCGAGGTGATAGTTCGCCGATACGGAATCCCCGATCACGAACGCTTCGGCGGCGGCCAACAGCAGGCAGTTGAGCAGAAGCGCGGAGTCGACGTTCGGGTACTGGATCAACAACTGGTAGCGCGCGGTATCGACATGTACCCGCAGGACGTCGACTTCTTGGTCGACGATGCGGATCCCTGCCGCGGCGGCGCTGGCCATCGCGTGCACCATCCGCGGTAGTCCGTCGCGCCCGTGCGTCGCCGCGCTCAGCGAGCCTCCCAGATCGTCAATTGTCGGCAGCTCGCGCGGGTGCGGTGACGACTTCGTCGTCGCGATGTCAGCCGATCGGCGCAGCGAACCGCCCGGCGCGTACGTCACGGCACGCGTTGATTCGCCGATCAGCGCCGACACCTTGCCGCTGCGCCGTGCGGGTGCCAACAGCCGCACCCCTGCCGGAAGCGCGATGCCGGGCGGGATCCAACCGTGCGCCAGGTCGGTGACCACCACCGTCGTGCCGTCCGGGTAATCCGCGACCGCCCAATGCAGCCGCGATTCTTGCCGCACCACAAACTCGAGGAGCCGGTGGAGCCGATCGATGTCGGATTCGGCGCCGGCGGTGGCGTTCCGCGTTGGTGGCGCGGGCACGGCGGCGCCATCGTCAGCCCGATGGCGAGCGACCGCCTCGGGCTCGTCCCTGGCGCCTACCGGACCAGGCTCCACCTCCGTGAGGGCGGGTATGACCTGCGTGTCGTCGATGCATGGGGTGGTAACGGCGACGCGTGGGTCCTCGTCCTCACCCGCTACCGGCTCCGCGTGGTGGCGACCGCGCTCCGCCTCCCTGACGACGGGTATGACCTGCGTCATGCCCAGGTCCGTCTCGATGGCAGCTTCGGCAACCCCCGCGCCCGGACGGTGGGTGCTCGCCTCGGCCTTCAAGGTTTGCAGTTGACGAATCGTCGACTCGACTCGTCGCACGGCGCGGGCGCGGGCTTCGTCAATGATTCGCGCCTCGTCTGCCTGACGCGCGAGATCGGGTAGTCCCGCCCGCTTGATGAGTTTCAGCTCGTCGTTGGCGCTTCTGGCAATCCGGTCCAGATCGGCTCTGAGATACTCTGCGAGCGTGGCGGTTTCGGCGTCGGTCGTCGCCAGCTCGGCGGGCCAGAGCCCACCCGTGACCCACGGGGTGCAGTCAATGGGAGAGCTGAAGGCAGGCACGGCCAGCGATTCCCGGGTAGCTCTCCGGAGGCGCTGGCGCGCCGTTATCCGACCGAAGATCGCCACCGGCCAAGACTACCGGCACACCCTGGTGCTCTATCCAGTCACTGAATTGTGCAGCTGCGACGGCCTGGGTAGCGTGATGCCATGGCTGATTCTGCGCTGCAGCAGCAACTCGACGAAGTGCGCGCCCTACTCGCGCGCGCACGAGAGTTGTTCGGCCCCAACCCCGTCGAGCCGCCGACCGATATCGCGCCCGATCCGGACGCGGCCAGGACCTGGCTGCTGTAGCCGGTCGGCCGCCTTCCTGCCTAATCCGCGCGGCGGCGCAATTTGTGCGCCAGCAACTTTTCGATCGCCGCATCGAGGTCCTGCGGAGTCGGGACCTGCGCGGAAGGCGTGTGTCCCGCGGCCACGATCTCGTCGCGGACTTCCAGCAACGCTTTGAGGCACGACACGTCGGCGGTCAACACGATGCCCCGCGCCAGGGTCTCGGCGTCGGTCTCCATCGCCTCTTCGGTCAGCGCGACACTGTGCATGTAGCCGCCGCGGCAGGAGCGGACAAGGATCTGCCCGCTCGGATGAACGGTGTCGAAAGCAGGATTGGGGTCGGTCATCGACCGCCGTCGACGATGCCGCGGAAGTCGCGCGCCGCATCCTGCTCATGTTGCTCCCACACCGCCGCCGACGTCGTCAACTTCTCCGCCATGTCGGCGTGGTCGTCGGCTTGTTGTTCGTAGCACTGTCGCCTGAGTTCGAGCAATTCGCGCCCGGCATCGCGAAGATCGCTGAATACGGGTCCCAGCGAGTCCAGGCTCTCCTGGATCGCGGCATGCGATGACGGGACGGTGCGCAGGTAGTCGGAAGTCTCCCGGTGATGCCCAGCGGCCTCGCGCAAGTGGGCGGGCACCACATGGATCGGATCTGCCATCTGCTGTCTCCTGTCATGCGCCGCCGGGCAGGCCGGCGGGTTTCCCTTGTGCGGTGGTCGGCGCGGCCGCCGGCCGGGTGGGTACCGGTGTATCGGTCTGAGCCGGCGCTGCCGCAGTTGCGGTCGCGCCGGGTGGATGCTCCCAGCCTAGGAAGCTCGGGCCACTGACGGTGGCGATGTGTTGAATCTGGCCGTCAACGAGCGCCTTACCCGGGCTGAGGGCAAGCGCGTGGCGATCGGTGAAGATGCCGATGTCTCCCGGGGCGAGCCGCAGCGGGTCGAGGGGGTCGGTGACCGTCGTTCCGGGGGCGGGGATGGTTATTCCCTGCTGGCGGAACGCATCTGCGATCGGCACCCCGCCGAGTGCAGTCTTGATGGCCGCGGCGAGTTGCGGGTTGGCCGCCGTCACCGTCTCGCCGTCGGGCAGCATCACTGTTGTCGGGACCGCGGCCGACTCGGGATTGTCGGCTGGCGTGTTCTCCGGTTGGTCCTGGTGGTGCTCCCCCGCCGAGCCGGGGTCCGGGTCATCCGGTCCCGGCAGCCCCTCGCCGTCCAACTCCCGCAGCGCCGGATCGACTCTGGCGCCATCCTGCAGCGGGGAAAGCGGCAGCCCCCAACCGCCCATGGAACCCGGCGGCGACCCCAGGCTGGGCATCGGTCCCGCGCCGAAGCCGGGAATGCTCGGCAGCGCCGGCGCCGGGGCCGGCGGCATCGGCGCGCCCGGAGGACTCTCCATCGATCCCGGATCGTCGAGCGGAACCGCGTCGAGCAATGGATCCCAGTCGGTGTCGGGATCATCCTCAGCCGGTGCAGCAGCGGGGACGGTCGATGCGCGTTCCGGTTCGCCGGGGGCTCCGTTTTTGGCGGCGTCGTAAAGCGATGTCCACGCGGCCATCAGCGCGGATTTCGACGTGTCATCGAGGCTTGCGTCGAGGACTATGGCGCGGATGTCCCTGAGCTTTCCGATGAGGAGCCGTTGGAAATCACGCGCTCCCGCCGGGGTGTCGAGATCGGATCGCGTTTGTACCGCGGCTTCGATTTCGCGCTGCAGCGCGGCGAGTGCCCCTCCGCCCTCGACGCTCTTCAGGTGCGCATTGAGGATTGCCGTGATCACCTGCATGTCGAGCTGAGAGCTCGCCGTATTCTGTTGCGCTAGAGCAGCTTCCGCGTGCGCAATCGCCTCGGCAGCGGCGCCCTGCTCGCGGTCCGGCGGCGCCGCCGGGTTGTCCGGCGGGCGCACAACCGGCACTCGGCTGCCGAAGAGGTCGGGGTGTTGTCGGCGGACCTTGCCCAAGATTGCCCCGAGTTGTTCCGACGGCGTCGCAGGGTTGACGACGGCGACCACCTCTTGGGGGGTCAAGCCCGTCTGCCACGCGTTGGGGTCACCGGTGCGATCCCGGATGTATGCGAGCGCGGCGAGCAACTCCTCATGCGGCGACATCGTCTAGGCGAACGCCGCTGCGGCGCCGCAGCATCTGTCGCAACCCCTCCATGCCCGGCGACAGTACCCAGGCGCTGGGCTGGCGACAATTCACCGCGGCGGTCTATGGGGACGCCCATGCTATCCCCCGTACTGTGGCCGGAGAGTTTGAAGCACAACGCTTTTCGCACGTCCCAGCTCGCGGGCATCCGCCACGACGGCCGTTATCTCCCGTTGCTTGGCCAACAGGAACCTCTGGAACTCCCGCACCCCCAACGGGGTGTCGACGGCCAGGTGCCCCTGGCGCACGACAGCGCTTTCGATCTCCTCGGCGATCGCGTCCAGGCGGCGGACGCTATCCCGCATTGCGGCGTGAGCGCCGGCAACCACCTCGGCCAGAACGCGGTCAGCATCGGCGGCCGCGCCGTGCTGCTTCGCGAGCTCCGACTGCCGCGCACGAAGGGCGGTCACCGAGGGTCCGGCCTGTTCCGACATCGGTTCAACCCCTTCGTCGTGGCCGGGTGGCTGAGCGACCCGGGCTTCTCATAGCGGCCGCCGGATCGCGACGTTGGTGCCCAGCGCGCTGATCCGCACCGCGGCGCCCGGGTAGGGCGCTTCGACGACCAGGTTGTTGCCGATGGCCAACTGAACGTGGCCGGCGTGTGGGAAGACCAGGTCACCCGGCCGCACCTGCGAACGAAGCACCGGCAGTCCGTCGTTTATCTGCTGATACGTGGTCCTGTCCAGGCGAACGCCCGCCTGCCCGTAGGACCACTGCACCAGCCCGGAGCAGTCGAACTGGTCCGGCCCTCTCGCGCCCCACGCGTAGGGGCGTCCCAGCCGTGACAACGCGGCGCGCACCGCCATCGCGGCGCGACTGTTCCCTGCCGGCACGCCGCCGTGGTTCAGCCGGTAACGCAGCGCACGCAGCGCCGCGGCGTGCCGTCGAGCCCGCAGGTGCGCCGACAGTACGTGCGCTCGTTGCGCCCGCAGCCGGGCCGCTCGGCGGCGCATCGCCTCCCGCTGTGCCATCGGCGACGCCGGGGGAGTGGTATCGGCGCGGGCCTCGTCGAGGACGCTCCCGGTGAGCCGGCGGGCGTGCGCCCGATCCCGGTCGGCGCTTGCGATGACGTCGGTGGCCGCGTCGTCGGTGCGCACCGCCGCGAGGAGTCGCCGCCTGCTGTGGTCGGCTGCGAGCCAGTAGCCTTGTGCGACATCAGGATTAAGTCCGGCGGCTCGCCGCAACAGGCCATCGAAATGTTCGGTGCCCGGGTACACCGTCGGGCGCCGAGGGCTACCGGCGAACAGGCGATGAGCCCGGCTCAGCACTTCGACCTCGTCGTCCATCACTGCGCCCACTCTCGGCTCGCCGATTCGACCGCCTCGGCGAAGGCGCGCACGCGGGGGAGCGCCCCCACGGGAATGACCCCGCTGTTGCGGATGTCCCAGACCTCGTCGACGCCGACACCGACCAGTGCCGCGACGATCGTTTCGGGCAACG
Source organism: Mycobacterium sp. (assembly GCA_031292665.1). GTDB lineage: Bacteria > Actinomycetota > Actinomycetes > Mycobacteriales > Mycobacteriaceae > Mycobacterium. The sequence goes on from JARLGR010000029.1 coordinate 37,449, forward strand.
ACGACTGCGCGCAGGCCCGGTCGAAGCGCGCGCTCAAGCTGGCGGGCATCCGCTTGAGCAGGGTCTGGCGCGTCGCCTCGAGCTCCCGCAAATGCTCCATCAGGCGGCCCGTCGAGGCGGCGCCGGCGTTGACGGCCACCCGCCATGAGCTGGCGGCCAGCATCTCGGCCTTCACGCACTGCGCGATCACAGACAGAATATACGTCTCATATTCGTTTGATGTTGTCGCCGGCAGCCGATCGATGACGGATTTGAGGGCATCCAGTTGCGCTTCGGCGTAAGCCTCCAGCACTTCGGTGTCGCTGTGACGATCAACCACGACCGGGCCGGTTCGTCTCGCGGGGATGGCGGCGGGGGACTGTGCGGCGAGGAGTCGCGCCAACTCGGCCGCCGGATCGGCGGCCACCAGCAGCCGGGAGTAGGTGCCCGGCGGCAGTCCGAGTCCGTTCTCGACCTTCTGAACTGTGCTTTTGTGCGGCTTGCGGGCGCCGCGCTCCAGAAAACTCAGCCCCATGACGCTGACACCGGTCGCGGCGGCGAGTTCTGCTAGTGACCAATCGCGTGATTCGCGCAACGCGCGAATGGCCGCCCCGGCCGTTTCACGGCTCACCGCACGCTCCGGCCATGGGCCGGATATTACACAGGCCCATGGACCATCCTGGGGATATACGTTCTCGTCACGTTTCTCTTGCGCTAGCGGGCTGGATCTGTATACGATTTTGCCTACGTTTCAAGCCCGACGAGGAGACCGACATGGGACACCCTTGCGTAGTCAATCCGGAGCTATGGTTCGGCTACCCCGACGACGACGACGCCGATGGAGCGGCGAAGGCGCGGGCCTACGAACGGTCGGCCACCGAGGCGCGGATCCAATGCCTGCGCCGCTGCCCCCTCGCGCAACAGCGTCGCTGCGCCGAACACGCGATCGCCCACCGCGAGGAATACGGCGTCTGGGCCGGCGTCAAACTGCCGGGTGGCCAGTACCGGAAGCGGGAGCAGCTCGCACGGGCCCACGCCATCCTGCGACAGATCGCCGACGGCGAGATCAACTCTCGCCAGCTGCCCGAGAACGCGGCGCTGCTGGCGCGTCACGAAGACGACGCCGTTCCGGTCTCCGCGGTGGTGTTGCACCTGCCGACCGCGCAACTCGGGCCCCGATCGGCCGCCTGACGACGCGGCGGCAGTTTGCTCACTCGGTCCGCGGGGTAGTCGCCGAAAACTCGGTCTGTCGACCTGAAGGCGCACCCATGACGTTCGACCTGAAACACCGACGGCGGCACAACACGACCTGGCCCGGCGCGCACGAGTTCGCCGAATCGGTGATCCGCCCGGTCGCGCTCGATACGACCAGCGCCAAGAGTTTCCCGAACCCGTCATGCGGCTGGCCATGAAGGCGCTGCGGCCACCGGGCAGGTAAGCCGGCCGGAGTACGGCCGCACCATTGAACGCGGTTGTCTCGCGAGGGAAGGTGGGCGGTGAGCAACCTCGAAGCCGGCTGCGGCCTCGACCAGTACCGGAGAGAAAGGGGAGCCCAGATGGCGACCGATAAGAGCGGCGCAGAAACCACCGTGACAGCGGAGGCGCGCAGATACACCATCGCCGTCGGGGGCGAGACCGTCGGACTCGCCGAATACACCGACCGCGACAACCAGCGCGTTTATTACCACACCGAGATCGATCCCGCGTACGGCGGACGCGGCCTGGCAACCATTCTTGTCGAGGAGGCGCTGAACGCGGCTCGGGATGAGGGCAAGCGCATCGTTCCGGCTTGCTCCATGGTTGTCACCGTGCTCAAGAAGCATCCCGAATTCGACGGCATCACCGACCCCGTCACCGCCGACATCCAGCGGTGGCTGCAGACGCAGCCGACGAGTTGAGGCTGGGCGCCGAACGCAGCGCCGGCCGTTCGGCCGCAAACTCGATCATTAATCGACCAAGTAGCGATTACGCGGATCCAACCGCATTCTGGCTCTTCGTAATTGAGTGCACCTCAGGTGAGAGGCGTCCCAGTGGGCAAATTCGTCGTTTCGGTGAGGTTGACCCTCGCCTTCTTCGAACACCACGCCTCGGACGAACCCACGAATCCATCAGCGGCCGACTCGAAGCCTCCGCAGAAGCGCCCTCGGATTCCGCAACCTCGCCACCTAGGATACTTGGGATGACGACTGCAGGCGCGGCGGCGGGTGGGCGATGAGGAGCCTCGAGGAGATCCGTAGCGCGCTCGAGGGGTGCTACTCCTCGATGGAGGCCCTCTGCGCCGACTTGGGCGAGGCCGAGTGGCGGGTGCAATCCCTCTGCCCGGACTGGAAGGTCCGTGACGTGGTCGATCACGTCACCAGCATGGAGGCGGTGATGGCCGGCTGGCTGCCTGAGGACACCCAGACGCCGCCGCCCTTCGACCGGGCAGGCGACTACCTGCGCGAGACCGCCGGTCTCGACAGCGCGGCCTTCGTCGAACGGGTCCGCGCGACCTACGACCGCCGTCGGCAGGATCTGGCCTCGCTCTCGAGCGGGGATCTCGAGCGCCCCTCGTGGATGCCGACGGGCCCTGGGACCTACGGGCGGTTCCTCGCCATCCGGGTCTTCGACTTCTGGGTCCACGAGCGCGACATCACGACCCCGCTCGCCCGGGTGACCGACGACACCGGCGTCGCCGCCGAGATCGCGCTGGCCGAGGTGGAGAGCTCGCTGGGCTACATCGTCGGCAAGAAGGTGGGCCTGCCCGACGGGAAGAGCATCGCGTTCCAACTCACGGGACCGATCGTTCGCGAGCTCGACGTCCTCGTCGACGGCCGGGCCAAGCAGGTCGACCGCCTGGAGAGCCCCGACGTCGAGATCATGACCGACTCGACGACGTTCATCCAGCTCGCCTGCGGGCGCATCGATCCCCAGGTCGCGATCGACTCCGGCGCGATCAAGTGGAATGGCGACGCTCAGCTCGGCGAGCGGGCCGCCCGCAACCTCAGGTTCACGATGTGACTAGTCGCCCCGAGTCCGTCGACTTCCACTTCGACATCATGTGCCCCTACGCGTACCAGACGTCGCTGTGGATCCGCGAGGTGCGCGACCTGACCGGGCTCACGGTGAACTGGCGCTTCTTCAGCCTCGAGGAGATCAACCGCGAGGAGGGCAAGAAGCACCCCTGGGAGCGGGAGTGGTCCTACGGCTGGTCGATGATGCGCATCGGGGCCCTACTGCGCCGGAGGTCGATGGCCGACCTCGACGCCTGGTACGGCCGGGCCGGCCGGGCTCTGCACGTCGACGGACACAAGCCGCACGAGAAGGCCGTCGCCCGGCACCTCCTCGAGGAACTGGGCTTCGACCCGGGGCTCGTCGACCAGGCGATCGCCGATCCCACCACCAGCGACGAGGTGATGGCCGAGCACCAGCGGGTGGTCGGCGCCAGCGGCTACGGGGTGCCGACGATGTTCTTTCCCGACGGGCAGTGCCTCTTCGGGCCGGTCCTCATCGATCCACCCACCGGGGAGGCGGCCCGTCGGCTCTGGGACGCCGTCGTCGCCTGGACGGAGTTCCCTCACCTCTACGAGCTCCAGCGGCCGAAGACCCGTGACGACGAGCGGCTGATCGTCGACACCTTCCGCCCTTATGTGGAGGCTCGCGACTGGGTATCCATCAATCGGGGCGAAGTCATCAGCTTCGGTGCAGACGGGGTCTCATCGGCGGGGAAGGCGTCCGGCGCAAAGGATTAACGGGGCGTCGCGCGCGGCAACCTCCGGTATGTTGTCCGGAATGAGTGACAAGTGCCTTGCGTACGAGCGCCGCGGCGCGGTCGCGATCGTCACCATCGATGACGCTCCGCACAACCGCATGTCCTTTGCGTTCATGGACGCGCTCGAGTCGCTCGTCACCACGATCGCTTGCGACGCGGCGATTCGCGCCATCGTCATCACTGCCGCCGGGGACAGGAACTTCTCAGTCGGCATGGACCTCAAGGAACTCGCCGGCGCACTAGGCGATCCCGGACGGATCGACGTGATTCTCGACCAGCGTCTGCGGGTGCTGGCGGCAATCGAGAACATGGACAAACCGTGGATCGCGACACTCTTCGGCAACTGCCTGGGAGGCGGGCTCGAGCTCCCGCTCGCCTGCCACTTCCGTGTCGCTGCGCTGGAGGGCGCGCGTATCGGTCTGCCGGAACTGCACCTTGGCACCGTCCCGGCGTGGGGCGGGAGCGCGCGGTTGGCGCGGCGCATCGGCCGCGATCGAGCAGTCGATCTGATCCTTCGCGCCAAAACTGTGTCTGGCCCCGAGGCGTTGCGCCTCGGGCTTGTCACCGAGGTCTGGCCCAACGCCGAGCTGAAGCAGAAGGCAATTGACCTAGCGGACGAACTAGCGGCGATGCCGCGGTGTTCCGTAGCGTCGATGCTTCGGTGTCTGGTGACGAGCGATGACAAGACGCTAGAGGAGTCATTCCGCGACGAACGCGCCGCTTTTCATGCGACGCTCGGCAGTCCCGACCAGGTCGAGGGCATCATGGCGTTCATGGAGAAGCGGCAGCCCGTCTTCAGTCGCGAGTAACTCGGGGCGACACGGGATGGCCGTCCTATCGGGAGGGTTCAGGCTTTGGGGGCTCCGCAGTCTTTCGCGGTCATCGACCACATCGCACGAAGTGGGCGAAGGGGGACTTGAACCCCCACGTCCCGAAGGACACTGGCACCTGAAGCCAGCGCGTCTGCCATTCCGCCACTCGCCCGGGGAAATAACCGAAGGACCATATCACTTTAATGGCCGCATTCCCCAATCGCGCCGGCGGGCCTTGCCCTCGCGGTGTGCGGGCCCCAGGTGGCTCTGAGCTGCGCCGATGCGATTCTCAGAGTTCCCACGGTGCCGCCGACTCGCGGTGGCCCGATACCATGCTCAGGTGAGACGACACGCGGGCACCCCATTTGCCTTGCGCCGGCGATATCCCACGGCACATGCGGGCGAGCGCTAGAACATGGGTAGCCAACGGGGGCTCGTCGCGCGCATCGAGCGCAGGCTCGAGGCGACGGTCGACAATGCGTTTGCCCGAATGTTCGGGGGTTCGATCGTCCCGCAGGAGATCGAGGACCTGTTACGCCGGGAAGCTGAGGACGGTGTGCGAACGCAGGGCGGAAATCGTCTTTTGGTCCCCAACGAATACATCATTACCCTCGGTATGCACGACTTCGAGAAGGTGGTTGCCGACACGGATCTCACGTCGGGCGCTTTTTCCAGGTACTTGACTGACTACATCTACGAACGGGGGTGGCAAACGTATGGTGAGGTGGTCGTCCGGTTCGAGCAATCGTCGGAACTGTATACCGGCCAGTACCGCGCCCGTGGTGCTGTCAACCCCGATGTACAGCCCCGCCCGACGGTCGCGGACCCCGTCCGGCCACAATCAAATCATGCGTTCGGCGCAGAACGAGGAGTAGCAATGACTGATAACTCGAGCTACCGCGGGGGTCCGGGGGCGGGGCGGCCCGGTGAGGAGTACTACGACGACCGCTACGGGCGTCCGCAAGACGATCCGCGCGGCACTCCGGAGCCACAGGGCGGCTACCCGCAAGAGCAGGGCGGCTACCCGCCCCAGCAAGGGTACCCGCCGCCCCGCCAACCCGACCAGGGCGGCTACCCCGAACAGGGCGGCTACCCCGAACACCAGGGTGGCTATCAGGGCCAGGGCGGCTACCCCGAACAGCGCGGCTACCCCGAACAAGGCGGCTACCCCGAGCAACGTGGCTACGCGGAGCAGGGCGGTCACCAAGACCAGCGCGGCTACCCCGAACAAGGACAAGGCGGCTATCCACCGCCCTTTGAGCAGCGTCCCGGCGCCCAGCCGGTCTATGGCGCACCACAAGGCGGGCAGGGCTATGACCCGGGCTATCGCCAAGGCGGCGGTTACGGTCCTCCCGGGGGCGGGCAGCCCGGCGGTGGCTCGCAGGCCTACAGCGGATACGGCGACTCCGGTCGCGGACCGGCCCCCCAGCACGAGGGTGGCTATACCCCCCCGACCCCCCCGGCCCCGCCAGAACAGCGAACCGCTTACCCGGAGCAAGGCGGTGGGTACGACCAGGGCTACCAGCAAGGCGGGGGATACGGACGCCCGGACTACGGCCAAGGCGACTACACCCAGTACGCCGAACCCGTCCAGGGCGGGTACGCCGCTCCGGGCGGCGGGTACGCCGAGACCGCCAACCGAGACTACGACTACGGACAGCCCGCCGACTACGGACAGCCGGCCGACTATGGCCAGCCGGCGGGCGGGTACGGCGGTTACGGCCAGGGCGGCTACGGGTCGCCCGGCACGACCGTCACCCTGCAGCTTGACGACGGCAGCGGCCGGACCTACCAGTTGCGCGACGGATCCAACATCGTCGGTCGCGGGCAAGACGCCCAATTCCGGTTGCCCGACACCGGCGTGTCACGCCGTCACCTTGAGATCCGCTGGGACGGGCAGGTCGCGCTGCTGACCGACCTCAACTCGACTAACGGGACCACCGTCAACAACGCTCCGGTTCAGGAGTGGCAGCTGGCCGATGGCGACGTGGTCCGCTTGGGCCACTCGGAGATCATCGTCCGGATCCACTAACCCACGGGCTCAACGCTGCCGTGCTTCGCCCCCTGTAGACCGCCGTCCACGTATCGTGACGTTGCCGATGTGGTCGGTGTCACGGGCGCCAGGGATGCTGCCAGGACCGAAAGGACGCCAGATGCAGGGACTAGTGCTGCAACTGACGCGTGCCGGGTTTCTCATGTTGCTGTGGGTCTTCATCTGGTCCGTGCTACGGATCTTGAGGACGGACATCTACGCGCCCACCGGGGCCGTCATGGTGCGCCGCGGCCTGACGTTGCGCAGCACGCTGCTGTCCTCGCGCCAACGCCGGCACGCCGCCCGCTACCTCGTGGTGACCGAAGGGTCGCTGGCAGGCGCGCGCATCACGCTCAGCGGGCAGCCGGTATTGATCGGGCGAGCTGACGACTCGACCGTGGTGCTGACCGACGACTACGCCTCGACGCGACACGCACGGCTGTCTCAGCGCGGTTTGGAATGGTACGTCGAGGATCTAGGATCGACCAACGGCACTTACCTCGACAGGGCGAAGGTGACGACTGCGGTACGAGTTCCCATAGGGACGCCGGTCCGGATCGGCAAAACGGCAATCGAGTTGCGCCCGTGAGCCTGGTCTTGCGTTACGCCGCACGCAGCGATCGCGGCCTGGTACGCGCCAACAACGAAGACTCTGTGTACGCCGGCGCGCGGCTGCTGGCCCTGGCCGACGGCATGGGCGGGCACGCGGCCGGCGAGGTGGCCTCCCAGCTGGTGATCGCCGCGCTGGCCCATCTCGATGACGACGAACCCGGCGGCGACCTGCTCGCCAAGCTCGACGCCGCGGTCCGTGCCGGCAACGTGGCCATCGCCGCACAGGTCGAAGCCGAGCCCGAGCTCGAAGGGATGGGCACCACACTCACCGCGATCCTGTTCGCCGGCGACCGGATTGGATTGGTGCACATCGGCGACTCGCGCGGCTATCTGATGCGCGACGGGGAGCTGACGCAGATCACCAAGGACGACACCTTCGTGCAGACCTTGGTCGACGAAGGCCGGATCACCCGTGAAGAGGCGCACAGCCACCCGCAGCGGTCGTTGATCATGCGGGCGCTGACGGGCCACGAGGTCGAGCCCACCTTGACCATGCGCGAAGCGCGCGCCGGTGACCGTTACCTGCTTTGCTCCGACGGCCTCTCCGACCCGGTGAGCGACGAAACCATCCTCGAGGCGCTGCAGATCCCCGACGTGGCCGAGGCCGCCTACCGCCTCATCGAGTTGGCGCTGCGCGGCGGTGGCCCCGACAACGTCACGGTCGTGGTCGCCGACGTCGTCGACTACGACTATGGCCAAACCCAGCCGATCCTCGCCGGCGCGGTATCGGGTGAAGACGACCAAATGACCCTGCCCAACACCTCCGCCGGCCGCGCTTCGGCGATCAGACCGCGCGAAGAGGTGGCCAAACGCGTTGTGCCGCAAGAGGAACCGTCAAGCCGGCCCGGGTGGTCGCGGCGGCGGATGGCGATCGTCGTCACGCTGGTGGTCCTGCTGGTGTTGGCGGGCCTGGCCATCGGCCGGGCGATCATCCGCAGCAACTACTACGTCGCCGAAGACAACGGCATGGTGTCGATCCTGCGCGGCATCCAGGGATCACTGCTGGGCATGTCGTTGCACGAGCCGTATTTCGTGGGCTGCCTCGACGCCCGCAACAACCTGTCGGTGATCAGCTCCAAGGACGCCGGCGGTCGACTCAACTGCCATCTGATGCAACTGCAGGATCTGCGCCCCGCGGCCCGCGCTCAGGTCCAGGCCGGTCTTCCCGCCGGAACCCTGGACAATGCGATCGCGCAGCTGCGGGAACTGTCGAGCAACTCGCTGCTGCCGCCCTGCCCGCCGCCGCGGGCGACCTCCCCGCCCGGCTCACCGGCTCCCGCCACCACCAACGGGACACCCGGACCAGGCGTCACCACATCGCCGTCGACCACCAGCCCCCCTTCTGCCCCTCCTTCGGGTCAATCAACCAGCGGAACCCCGTCGGCCGCCAACCCGCCCAGCGGCGCCGTTCCCGCCACCTCTGCCACAACGACTCCGGCGTCTGCGCCCGCACTGGCGCCGCCCGCACCTCAGCCGGGCGTCGACTGCCGAGCGGTGGCATGACCACACAGCTTCAGCCGCCGGTGGCGGTCACGCCTCCGCTGCCGACTCGGCGTAACGCCGAACTGCTGCTTTTGTGCTTTGCCTCGCTGATCACCGTCGCCGCATTGCTCATCGTGGAAGCCAACCAGGAGCGCGGCCTGCATTGGAAACTGGCCGCCTTCGGCCTGATCTTCCTGACCGTCTTCGCGAGCGCTCACCTGGCCATCAGGCGTTTCGCCCCCTACACCGACCCGCTGCTGCTCCCGATTGTGGCCTTGCTCAACGGACTTGGCCTGGTGATGATCCACCGGCTCGACCTCGTCACCAACCGCTTGAGCGGGCGCCACCATCCCAGCGCAACCCAGCAGATGCTCTGGACCATCATCGGCGTTGCCGCGTTCGCGCTCGTGGTTACGTTGCTCAGAGACCACCGGCAACTGGCGCGCTACGGCTATATCTGTGGGGCCACGGGCCTGGGCCTGCTGGCGATCCCCGCGCTCCTGCCCGCATCACTGTCCGAGCAGAACGGCGCGAAAATCTGGATTCGCTTCCCCGGCTTTTCGATTCAGCCCGCCGAGTTCTCGAAGATCCTGCTGCTGATCTTCTTCTCGGCGGTGCTGATCGCCAAGCGCCGGCTGTTCACCAGCGCCGGCAAGCACTTCATGGGCCTGACACTGCCCCGCCCGCGAGATCTCGCACCGCTGTTGGCGGCCTGGGCGATCTCGGTCGGCGTGATGGCCTTCGAGAAGGACCTCGGCACGTCGCTGCTGCTCTACGCGTCGTTTCTGGTGGTGGTTTATCTCGCCACTCAGCGCTTCAGCTGGGTCGTCATCGGTTTGGTGCTGTTCGCCCTGGGAAGCGTTGCGGCGTACTTCATGTTCGCGCACGTCCGTGTCCGCGTACAGACGTGGTGGGACCCGTTCGCCGACCCCGACGGCAACGGCTACCAGGTCGTGCAGTCGCTCTTCAGCTTTGCCACCGGCGGCATCTTCGGCACCGGCCTCGGCAACGGCCAACCTGACACCGTGCCGGCCGCGTCGACCGACTTCATCATCGCGGCATTCGGTGAGGAGCTGGGGCTGGTCGGGCTGGCCAGCATCCTGATGCTCTACACGATCGTCATCCTGCGGGGCCTGCGCACGGCGATCGCGACCCGCGACAGCTTCGGCAAGCTGCTGGCCGCAGGTCTGGCGTCGACGCTTGCCATTCAGCTGTTCATCGTCGTCGGCGGTGTGACGCAGCTGATTCCCCTGACCGGGCTGACCACGCCGTGGATGTCCTACGGCGGGTCGTCGTTGCTGGCGAACTATGTGCTGCTGGCCGTCCTGGTGCGGATCTCGCACAGTGCCCGACGTCCGTTGCGCACCCGGGCGCGCAACCGGTCGTCGATCGCGGGGGCCAAGACCGAGGTGATCGAGCGGGTATGAACGCCTCTCTCCGCCGGATCTCGGTGACCGTGATGGCGTTGATCGTGCTCCTGTTGCTCAACGCCACGATGACGCAGGTGTTCGCCGCTGACGGCCTGCGAGCCGACCCGCGCAACCAGCGCGTCCTGCTCGACGAGTATTCGCGGCAGCGCGGCCAGATCGTCGCGGGCGGTCAGCTGCTGGCCTATTCGGTGGCCACCGACAACCGCTTCCGTTTCCTGCGCGTCTACCCCGACCCGGCGGTGTACGCGCCGCTCACGGGCTTCTACTCGCTGCGCTATTCCAGCTCGGGCCTCGAGCGCGCGGAGGACCCGCTGCTCAACGGCTCCGACGAGCGGCTGTTCGGGCGTCGGCTCGCCGACTTCTTCACCGGTCGTGACCCGCGCGGCGGCAACGTCGACACCACGATCAACCCCCGGGTTCAGCAGGCCGCATGGGACGCCGTGCAGCAGGGGTGCGGCGCGAAGCCGTGTAAGGGAGCCGTCGTCGCCCTCGAGCCCGCCACCGGCAAGATCCTGGCGATGGTGTCGTCGCCGTCCTACGACCCGAACCTGCTCTCGTCGCACGATCCGGAAGTGCAGGCCCAGGCCTGGCAGCGGCTGCGCGACGACCCGGACAACCCGGTGACCAACCGCGCCATCGCCGAAACCTATCCGCCCGGTTCCACTTTCAAGGTGGTCACCACCGCGGCGGCACTGCAGGCCGGCGCCACCGACACCGAGCAGTTGACGGCCGCGGCCTCCATTCCGCTGCCCGGCAGCACCGCCACGTTGGAGAACTACGGCGGCACGACGTGCGGCAACGAGCCGACGGTGTCCCTCAAGCAGGCGTTCGCGCTGTCGTGCAACACTGCTTTTGTCCAGCTCGGCCTGCTCACGGGGGCCGACGCGCTGCGCAGCACGGCGCACTCGTTCGGCCTCGACAGCACCCCGAGCGTGATTCCACTGCAGGTAGCCGAGTCAACGGCCGGGATCATCCCGGACGCCGCCGCACTGGGCATGTCGAGCATCGGCCAGAAGGACGTCGCCCTGACCCCGCTGCAGAACGCCGAGATCGCGGCGACGATCGCCAACGGCGGCGTGACGATGCAGCCCTACCTGGTCGGCAGTCTCAAGGGGCCGGACCTGGCGAATATCAGCACCACCACCCCCTACCAGCAGCGCCGCGCGGTGTCGCCGCAGGTCGCCGCTAAGCTAACAGAGCTGATGGTCGGCGCCGAGAAGGTCGCACAGCAGAAAGGGGCCATTCCCGGCGTGCAGATCGCATCCAAGACTGGTACCGCAGAGCATGGCACCGATCCGCGCAACACTCCGCCGCACGCGTGGTACATCGCCTTCGCGCCGGCGGATGCGCCGAAGGTCGCCGTTGCGGTGCTGGTGGAGAACGGGGGAGACCGGCTGTCCGCCACCGGTGGTGCACTCGCCGCGCCGATCGGACGGGCCGTGATCGAGGCAGCGCTACAGGGAGAACCATGAGCCCGCGAGTTGGGGTGACGCTGTCCGGCCGGTACCGCCTGCAACGCCTGATCGCCACCGGCGGCATGGGCCAGGTGTGGGAGGCGGTGGACAACCGGCTGGGCCGGCGCGTCGCGGTCAAGGTGCTCAAACAGGAGTTCTCCCAGGACCCCGAGTTCATCGAGCGGTTCCGGGCCGAGGCGCGCACCACCGCGATGCTCAATCACCCGGGGATCGCCCAGGTCCATGACTACGGCGAAAGCCAGCTGGACGGCGAGGGGCGCACCGCCTACCTGGTGATGGAGCTGGTCAACGGCGAGCCACTCAACTCGGTGCTGAAGCGGACCGGACGGCTGTCGCTGCGGCACGCCCTGGACCTGCTGGAGCAGACCGGCCGGGCCCTGCAGGTCGCGCATTCCGCCGGCCTGGTCCACCGCGACGTCAAGCCGGGCAACATCCTGATCACTCCCACCGGCCTGGTGAAGATCACCGACTTCGGTATCGCCAAGGCCGTCGACGCCGCACCGGTGACCCAAACCGGGATGGTGATGGGCACCGCCCAATACATCGCGCCCGAACAGGCCCTGGGCCACGAAGCCACCCCCGCCAGCGACGTCTACTCATTGGGAGTCGTGGGGTACGAAGTGGTCTCGGGGCGCCGGCCGTTCACCGGCGACGGCGCTTTGACCGTGGCGATGAAGCACATCAAGGAGCCCCCACCGCCGCTGCCCGCCGAGCTGCCGCCCAACGTGCGGGAGCTCATCGAGATCACGCTGGTCAAGAACCCGGCGATGCGCTACCGCAGCGGCGGTCCCTTCGCGGACGCCGTCGCGGCGGTGCGCGCCGGCCGCCGACCCCCGCGCCCCAGCCAGTCGCC
>JARLGR010000181.1 GCA_031292665.1 Mycobacterium sp.
CAGCCACGCGATGATCACCCCGAGCCCGATCAGCAACACGCGCCAACTCGGCCGCCCGCCGCCCGTGCCGAGCATGTCGGAAAGGTCGCCCACCTTTGGTGCCGCCGCCCGCGGATCGCGCAGGCGCGCGACGACGGCGATCGCCAGCAGCGCCAGCGAACCCGCGAGGGCCGCGACCACGAAGGTGAGCGCTGCCCGACCGCTGCCCGGCTCGGCGCGCACCGCACGGCCCTGAGCCGGTAGATATCCGCGCAGCGCGGCAGCGACGACGATCAACAACACAATCAGGGCGACAACGCGCCCCGTCGGCTTGTCCAAACCACGCATTGGCACACCACTCGACCGGTCACTTGTTTCATACTGGCACGTCAGACAGGGCGCCCGCCATGATGACTTGTCCACAGTTGCGGATTCATCCACAAGCCGGCCTTCGGCGCCGGTCGGGGGCCGGGGTCTGACGGACCCGGTTCGTAGCGTCGCGTGGGTCACTGCGGTAGTCCGGAGCAAGCAAGGGAGCGCATCAACGCTGCTCTCGACGCCATCGATGCCGCGCACACCGTCCTGCGCGAGACGAGCTCCGACGTGGTCGGCAACAAATTCCGGGTCGACGTCGCCGAGCGGCTGGAGACGCAGGATCGCACCAACCGCGGGCTGATGTATCGGTTCTTCGCCGAGATCGCCGAGCCGCCCGACGGCAGCGAGTCCATCCCGGCGGAGCGCGACATGCTCTGGGCACGGCTGCGTGTCACTCCGCGGGAGGTCATCCGTCGCTTCAAGCTCGCGGCGCGGATCCGGCCGCGGCGCTCGCTGACCGGTCCCCCGCTGCAGCCCGAGCTCCCGGAGTTGGCGGCCGCGGTAGAAGCGGGCGCCGTCGGCGAGGACCACATCCGCGCGGTATGTCACGCGATCGACGTGCTGCCCGCCTGCGTATCACCCACCGACGCCACAGACGCCGAGCGCACGCTGGTGTGGCATGCGACCAAGCTCGACAGCGGCGTCGTCACCAAGCTGGGCCTACGGATCGCCGACTACCTCAACCCCGACGGCCTGTTCACCGATGCAGACCGCGCCCGCCGCCGCGGGCTGCGCCTGGGCCCACAGGGCCCCGACGGCATGTCCCGGCTGTCGGGATTCCTCGACCCCGAGACCCGCGCCCACTTCGAAGCCATAGAGGCGGCGGTACGGCCCGGCCGCCACCAACCCGATGGCGCGGAGCAAGACCCCGAGGCGCGCGACGAGCGCACGCCGGCCCAGCGCTGCCACGACGCGCTCAAGCTCGGGCTCGAAACCGCCATCGCCTCCGGCAAGTTGGGGGTGCACCGCGGCCATCCGGTGACGGTGGTCGTCACGACCACGTTGGCCGAACTCAACCAGGCCGCGCACGCCGTCGTCGACGGCTCGGTCCCGATGCCCGCGCCCGCGCCCGCGCCCGCGACCACGGGAGGCGGTTCGAGGCTGCCTATGTCGGACCTGATCCGCATGGCCGCCAGGGCAATTCACTACGCCCCCGCAAGCGGGAGGTACCCCCAGGCGGTGTTCGACGACCATACCGGCCGGCCGCTGTACCTGGGCCGCCAGAAACGCGTCGCCAGCGCCGACCAGAGACTCATCTGCTACGCGCGCGACCGCGGCTGCACCCGGCCCGACTGCCTGGAATCCGGCTACCGCTGTGAGGTCCACCATTCGCCGGACTGGGCACGGGGTGGCCGCACTGACGCAGACAAGCTGTTTTTCGCCTGCGGATGCGACCACGGTGGGGCGAGCCGGGGCGAGTGGCGCACCGAGGTCACCGGCAGCGGGCGACTCGGCTGGACGAGAGGCAGTGGCCCGCCCGAGATCAATCATGCCCACCACCCGGACGAACTATTGCGCGGCGGTCCCGATCCGCCCGACACGAACGGAGGCTGAGCGTCTCCGCGCGACGTCAACCACACATACGCGATGTGGATTGGATCATTGCGGCCGAGACGCGGTTCAGTCGATCTCGAACGGCCGGAAGCTGCCGTCCAGCACCTGCAGGTGACCGATGGTGCGTCCGGTGACCACACCGGGGTCGACCAGTGTCAATTCCACTGCCGCCCGGGCAAATTCATCGGCGGAAGCCGTCTCATCGAAGTCCCGGGCGTAGTACGACAACCCAGGGGTGAGTATCGGCTTGGACGGCGACAGCGCATTCACCGCGACGTTGTGGTCGGTGAGATCGTAAGCCGCGCACTGCGTGAGATGCTCGAGCGCCGCCTTGGATCCGCCGTAGCCGGGTAGGACTCCGCCGCTGCGGTCGTGGTAGGGCCCGTTACCGGGCAGCCTCGAGGCGACCGAGGTGATGTTGATGATCGAGCCACCATCGGCCTCGAGCATGTCCGGGCACACCATTTGCATCAGCTCGTAGGCGGCGAACACCGCGATATCGAAATGCCGGCGGTATGCGTGCAGGGGGATGCTGACGAACCCCGGCCAGCCGGGTTTGCCACCGGCCGCCTTGACCGCGGGTTTGGCGCGCGGCTCCGCGCCGGGCACCGGCGGCCGGCCGGGGGCGGTGAACGCCGCACTGTTCACCAGAATCGTGATGGACCCCAAAGCATCCCGCGCCGAAGACACCAACCGCGCGACGTCCTCGCGGTCGGTCAGATCGGCTCGGACCGCCACGGCGCGTCCACCCGCCGCCTCGATGCTGGCGACGGTCTCACCAATGGTTCCGGGCAACCGATCGTCCCACACCTGTTCGGTGCGCCCGGCGACGGCCACCGATGCACCCTCGGCCGCGAGCGCCAGCGCGATCGCCCGGCCCAGACCGCGGCTGGCGCCGGTGACGATCGCCGTCCGGCCCGCAAGTCGCCCCGTCATCGCGTCACCCCGTGCACGACGATGGCGGTGGTCTGCTCCACCCACGCGTCATCCAGCGGTTCGTCCGGGCGCAGCAGCATCCGCAGCATCGTCGCTCCTCCAATCAACTCGATCAACCGGTCCGGGTCCACGTCGGGATGCGCTTCACCGCGGTCAACCGCCTCCCGCAGCCGCACCCGCACCGCGGTGAACAGGTCGGTGAAGCGCGACATCACCCTGGCGTTCAGCGCGGGATCGGCGGTCATGTCCGCCACCAGACCGGGCAGCGCGGCGCGAACCACCGGGGTGGTGAAGACGTCGCGGGTGGCCTCGATCATCATCCGTAGATCGGCGGCGATATCGCCGGCGGGCGCCTGCAGCGCCGTGGGCGCCGTGGGGAAGGCCGCCTCGTGCGCCAGCTCCGCCTTGCTCGACCATCGGCGATACAGCGCAGATTTCGTGGTGCCGGCGCGCTCGGCAACCGCGGCCAGACTGAGGTTCGAATAGCCGATCTCCACAAGCAGTTCCGCGGTCGCCGACAGAATGGCCGAGTCGATGCGCGGATCGCGAGGGCGGCCCGCGCCCGGGGCCTTGTCAAGTGCGGACGGGTCTGCTTTCATAACGCTACCTACGGTATCGTAATTGCCTCACGAAGGAGGCGCTCGTGCCCAATGAACCGGCAATAGACGAGATCGACCGACTCCAGCGATCCAGCCGCGATGTCACGACCCTGCCGGCGGTGATGTCGCAATGGCTGTCGACCGTCCTACCCCAGGGGGCGCAACCAGAGGTCACGGTGGAAAGCGGCGTGGATTCGACGGGCATGTCGTCGGAAACCATCATCTTGACCGGCCGCTGGCACGAAGGGGGCGAGCCGGTTGAGCAAAAGCTGGTGGCCCGAGTGGCGCCCACCGCCGAGGATGTGCAGGTCTTCCCGACGTATCGGCTCGACCACCAATTCGACGTCATCCGGAAGGTCGGCGAACTCACCGACGTACCCGTCCCGCGCGTGCGCTGGCTCGAGAACACCGGCAAAGTTCTGGGCACGCCCTTTTTCGTGATGGATTACATCGACGGCGTGGTGCCGCCCGACGTCATGCCCTACACGTTCGGCGGCAACTGGTTCGCCGACGCCCCCGCCGAGCGGCAGCGCCAACTGCAGGACGCCACCGTCGGCGTGCTGGCCAAGCTGCACTCGATCCCCGACGCACAGCAGACATTCGCGTTTCTGGCGCAGGGGGGCGAAGGCGACACCGCCCTGCGCAGCCACTTCAACTGGGTGCGGTCCTGGTACGACTTCGCGGTGCCCGACATCGGCCGATCACCCTTGCTGGAAAGGACTTTCGACTGGCTCGAGGCCCACTGGCCAACGGAGGCAGCGGCGGCCGAGCCGGTGCTGCTGTGGGGCGACGCCCGGGTCGGCAACGTCCTGTACCGCGACTTCCGGCCGGTCGCGGTGCTGGACTGGGAAATGGTGACCTTGGGGCCGCGCGAACTCGACGTCGCGTGGATGATATTCGCGCACATGGTCTTTCAGGAGCTCGCCGGCCTGGCCACGCTGCCCGGCTTGCCGGACGTGATGCGGGAGGACGACGTCCGCGCCACCTATCGGCGGCTCAGCGGCGTCGAAGTCGACAACCTGCACTGGTTTTACGTCTACTCGAGCGTCATGTGGGCGTGCGTCTTCATGCGCACCGGCGCACGGCGAGTGCACTTCGGCGAAATTGAAAAACCCGAGGATGTCGAATCGCTCTTCTATCACTCCGGATTGATGAAGCGACTCATCGGAGAGGACCAATAAATGCTCGGACCGCTCGACGAGTTCCCGGTACATCAGATTCCCCAGCCGATCGCGTGGCCGGGTTCCTCGGACCGCAACGTCTACGACCGCTCCTACTTCAACGCTCACGACCGCACCGGGAATATTTTCCTGATCAGCGGCATCGGCTATTACCCCAACCTGGGGGTGAAGGACGCGTTCGTGCTCATCAGGCGCGGCGACACGCAGACCGCGGTGCACCTTTGCGACGCCATCGACCAAGACCGGCTCAACCAGAACGTCAACGGCTACCGGATCGAGGTCGTCGAGCCGCTGCGCAAGCTGCGCCTGGTCCTCGACGAAACCGAGGGCATCGCCGCCGATCTCACCTGGGAGGGCCTGTTCGACGTCGTCCAGGAGCAGCCGCACGTCCTGCGGTCCGGCAACCGGGTGACGCTGAACGCCCAGCGGTTCGCTCAGCTGGGCAGCTGGAGCGGCCGCATCGCCGTCGACGGCGAAGAAATCGCCGTCAACCCGGCAACCTGGATCGGCAGCCGCGACCGCTCCTGGGGCATCCGGCCGATCGGCGAGCCGGAGCCGGCGGGACGGCCCGCCCACCCGCCATTCGAGGGCATGTGGTGGCTGTACGTGCCGATGGCCTTCGACGACTTCGCGATCGTGCTGATCATCCAGGAGGAGCCCAACGGCTTCCGCTCGCTCAACGACTGCACCCGCGTCTGGCGCGACGGCCGCGTCGAGCAGCTGGGCTGGCCGCGGGTCAAGATCCACTACCGTTCGGGCACCCGCATCCCGACCGGCGCGACCATTGACGCCACCGCCCCCGACGGCACCCCCGTCCATTTCGACGTCGAGTCCAAGCTCCCGGTTCCCATCCACGTCGGCGGCGGCTACGGCGGCGACTCGGACTGGCTGCACGGCATGTGGAAGGGCGAGAAGTTCGTCGAAAGGCTCACCTACGACATGACCGACCCGGCGATCATCGCGCGGTCCGGGTTCGGTGTGATCGACCACGTGGGCCGCGCGGTGTGCCGCGACGGTGACGGCGATCCGGTGGAGGGCTGGGGTCTTTATGAGCACGGCGCGCTGGGCCGCCACGACCCGTCCGGGTTCGCCGACTGGTTGACCGTGGCGCCCTGACGACGTCGGACCTGCGCGAATCGACATTAATCGTCCGAAACCGCCGGAATGCGGTTGACTAGGGGACGTGACAGACCGGCCGCGGATCGTCGACGTTGTCGTGGTCGGTGCCGGGTTTGCCGGTCTGGCCGCCGCCCGTGAGCTGACGCGGCAGGGCCATGACGTGCTGGTGTTCGAGGGCCGTGACCGGGTGGGCGGCCGCTCGTTCACCGGCAGCGTCGCGGGGTTGCCCGCCGACCTGGGCGGCACGTTCGTGGGCCCCACCCAGGATGCCGTGCTGGCGTTGGCCGCCGAGTTGGAGATCCCGACCACCCCGACCCACCACGACGGCAAGAACGTCATCCACTGGCGCGGCTGTACACACTCCTACCACGGCACCATTCCGAAGCTGTCGCTAACGGGGCTGGTCGACATCGCCCGGCTGCGTTGGCATTTCGACAGGATCGCGCGCAACGTCCCGCTGGTGGCCCCCTGGGAAGCGCGCCGTGCGCGCCAGCTCGACGGCCTGTCGCTGGGCGAGTGGTTGCGCTCGGTGCACGCCACCGCCTCGTCCCGCGACCTGCTGGCCATCGTCGCGCGCGTCACCTGGGGCTGCGAGCCCGACGAGGTGTCGATGCTGCACGCCACCCGCTACACGCACGCGGCCGGCGGCCTGGACCGGCTGCTCGACGTCGAGAACGGCGCTCAACAGGATCGCTTCCCGGGTGGCACCCAGCAGATCGCGGACGCGATGGCCACCGAACTGGGCCCCCGGGTGGTGCTCAACGCGCCGGTCCGTCGCATCGACCGGCATGGCGCGGGCGTGACCGTCGCGACCGACGCCGGCCAGGCGGACGCCGGGTTCGTCATCGTCGCGGTCCCGCCCGCCCATCGCGTATCGATCGAGTTCGCTCCCCCGCTGCCGGGCGAATACGAGCGACTTGCCCGGCACTGGCCGCAGGGTCGGCTCAGCAAGGCCTACGCGGCCTATTCCACCCCCTTCTGGCGTGACAACGGGTTCTCCGGCCAGGCTCTGTCCGATGGCGGTCCGGTCTTCATCACCTTCGACGTCAGCCCACACGCCGACGGGCCGGGCATCCTGATGGGCTTCGTGGATGCGCGCGAGTTCGACTCCCTGCCCGCCGAGCAGCGCCGCCGCGAGGCGTTGCGCTGCTTCGCGGCGCTGTTCGGCGAGGACGCGCTCAAGCCGCTCGACTACGTCGACCAGCGTTGGGGCGCAGAGGGATTCGCGCCCGGTGGTCCGACAGCCGCAGTGCCACCCGGGTCGTGGACACGATTCGGGCCATGGTTGCGCGAGCCGGTGGGGCCAATTCACTGGGCCGGCACCGAGACCGCCGACGAGTGGACCGGGTTTCTCGATGGCGCGATTCGATCCGGCCAGCGGGCGGCAGACGAGGTCGCCGCCTTGCTATGAGCTGATCCGGCGCACCCGTGCGTTCACAGATTCAGCGAGTGCCCGCAGGTGGCGGTTCACCTCATGAGGTTGTTCCAGCATCGAGCAGTGACCCCCGGGCAGCTCGACGAGGTCGACGACGTTCGGTGCCGTGCGTGCGATCCTGCGGGCCTGGCTCATCGGCGTCAGCCGGTCGCGTTGGCTGCCGATGACCAGAGTGGGCACGATCAGACCCTCCAGGTCGAGGTGGCGCGAACCCATCGCAGCGACGAGCATTCTCGCGCATCCCGCGCGGCCGGCAGGCGACGTTTGCGCGAACAGCTGGTGGATGAGCTTTGCCACCCCCGGCTCGGCCTCCTTCCCCACCGCCAGCATCGCGACCAGGTAGTGACTCGGGATCCGGGCGGCACGCGGAACGGGAAACCCGCCGAACGCGTTGATCAGGACACGGCCCGCCATGACCCGTGCCGCCGCCAACTCGTAGGGCACCGAGAGCAGCTTCACCTCGCGCAGCAGGTCCCCGGTGGTGGTGTTGATCAGCGCGACGGCGTCGGCGCGTCGGTGCACCTTGTGGCGGTAGCGCGCCGACCACGCGGCGATGGTGATGCCGCCCATCGAGTGCCCCGCCAGCACGGCACGCTCGTGCGGCGCCAGTGCCGCCTCGAGCACCGAATCCAGGTCGCCCGCAAGGTGTTTGAGGCTGTAGCCGCCGCGTCGCGGAATGCCGCTGCGGCCGTGGCCGCGGTGGTCGAACGCGATCACCCGGTAATCGGTGGCCAGGTCGGCGATCTGGTAGGCCCACGCCCGGATCGCGCAGGTGATGCCGTGCGTCAGGACGATCGGGTACCCGTCGGGGGGCCCGAACACCTCGGCGTGCAAGGGAGTGCCGTCCGCCGCGCGCACGGTCAGGGTTCGACTCGGTGGCAACACGTCGGCCAAAAGGTCCGGCCTTCGAACATTCATCGCCGCTCCCCCTTCGCACGCGGCCCCGTTGCCGCGGTCTGGTTGCACAGGATTTTAGCGGGAAAGAGAGCCCGAATTCGGGAAATCCACCGGCCCGATCAACAAAAGGCCAGTCGCCCAATGCCCGTGTGAGACGCTGACAGCCGTGTCCCCGATGTCCCGTCGAGAATTTCTCGCCGCGACGACGAGCGTGGCCGGCGGCGGCCTGGCGGGCGCCTGTGCGTCCGAGCACCCACCGCATGCGGACACCCAATCGGTGCTCATCGTCGGCGCCGGGATGGCGGGGTTGGCCGCCGCCCGCACCCTTACCGACGCGGGATGGCCGGTCCGTGTCATCGAGGCCCGCGACCGGATCGGCGGCAGGGTGCACACCGACCGGGGCTGGGGCGTACCGCTGGAGATGGGTGCGTCATGGATCCACGGCACGACCGACAACCCGCTGACGGAACTGGCGCAACAGGCACAGGCGCAGCTGTGCACGACCGATTACTACGGGTGGACGAAGCTGGCGGTCGATCCTGCGCTGCCGCCGCTGGTTTACGACAAGAGAACCTGGCGCCAGTTTGTGGAGCGGGCCCGCGACCAGGTCGACGGCGGGAGTCTGGGCGCCGCCGTCGATGCCGCGGCGGATAGCGAGGACCTATCCGACTCCGACCGCGCCCAGTTGGCCTTCTATCTCACCACCGAGATCGAGGACGAATATGCGGCCAACGCGGATCAGCTCTCCGCCTTGACGTTTGACAAGGGCAAGTACGCGGGTGGGGAGCAAGACGTCATCACGAGTGGCTACGACGCCCTGCCGAAAGTCCTTGCCGCCGGACTGCCCATCGTGCCGAGTACCCCGGTGACCGCGATCGTGCGCCGCGACAACTCCGTCACGGTGCGGGCGGGCGACCGGTCTTTCGAGGGACCCGCAGCGATCGTCACCGTGCCCCTCGGCGTGCTCAAATCCGGTGCAATCGCCTTCGATCCGCCGCTGCCCGACGGGCACACCCACGCGATCAGCACCCTGGGGTCCGGGGTGCTGTCCAAGACCTACTTTCGCCTCAATCGCCGAACCTGGAAGAACGAGAACGCTTTCTACCAATACCTCGGCGCAGAGCCCGGAACGTGGTCCCAGTGGTTCACGCTGCCGAGCGACGCGGGGCCGATTGTGTTGGCGTTCAACGCCGGTGACCGCGGCCGGTCTGCCGAGTCGTCGCCGCCGCACGACCTCATGACGAGCGCCCTACCCATCATTCGCCGGCTCTTCGGCGACGATGCCTCGCCGGTCGATGTCCGGACGTCGAGTTGGGCCGCCGACCCGTATGCACGCGGCTCCTACTCGTTTCACCCACCGGGCTCCGGCCTCGGCGACCGGCTCGCACTGCAGGAGCCGATCGGTGACCGGCTTTACCTGGCGGGCGAGGCCATCGGCGTCGACAATCCCGCTACGGTGACCGGCGCCGTCGCCAGCGGGCGCCACGCGGCCGGCCAGCTGATGCTCGGGCATTTGAATCACCGTTAAAAGACAACGGGTTTAACAGCACCCGGTTGCCGCGCGCTGCGGTTCTTCCTGTCGCGCCAGCCCGGAGACGAACCCGCGGCGCGCCCGGATGGTCCCTTCCACGCGCCGAAGGGCATCCGGAACCGAATCAACAACGGGTAGACCGTGGTCTGGAACCACCTGCGTCAACAGACGCAGCGCCGCACCGCCGACCACGCTGCAGTGCAGCCCCGCCAGCTGATGTTCGTCATCGAGGATCAGCAGCGCCCGAAGGCCCGCGCTGCCCAAGAAGGCCAGGTGACTGATGTCGAGGATCAACGGGGCCTTCAGGCGCGAAAAGCGGCGTATCTCCTGGGCCACCAGGTCGGCGTTGGACGCGTCGATCCCGCCGTCGACGCGCAAGACGGTGGCTACGCTCCGCGCGTGAACATTCAATCGCGCACCCGCGCAATCGATGTGATAGCGGCTGCGCGGTTGGCCGCGCAGGCCGGTGGTGCATAGATCGGGTGAGGCAGTCACGTGATGTACGCCCCTCGACAGTGGTAGAGCGGGGCGGGTGACAACGGTGTCCTTGGTGCGCCCGTAATGACGGCAGCTGTGGACTCAACCTGACTCGAGCCTACCCGCCGGTGGCCCTGCGCGGCGGTCGAGCCGCTCCATCATGTGGAAGGGACTGTCCACCAGGCATTCGTTGTTCGTTTGATGACTCCGTTCGCCGAGTTGCCTTCGCTTATCGGCCGCTTGCGCGCTGGAAGGGAAACGAGAACTTAACGGCGAGAGAGCATTTGGTCCGTGGTGCTACGGTGCGGTTGCGAGGGCGTTTCCGCGATGTCAGGTGTGTGCCCGGTCACTGCCTGAGTGTGGTATGCGGGCTCTGGCCGTAGGTCTGGCGGTAGAGCACCGCGAACCGGCCGGTGTGTGCGAATCCCCAACGCTGAGCTATCCCGGTGACGGTGGTGGTGGACGGAGTGCCGGCGATCAGCTCCTGATGGGCGCGGCTCAGCCGGACGCGACGCATGTACTCCGTCGGGGTGGTATCCAGCCGCGATGGGCTTCGACGAGGACGAGGTGGTCGTGCAGGACTGGCTCATCCCAGCCGATTGCCGCCGATACCGTCGCCGACGTGCTCGTAGAGGCGCGCTGGGACAGACGCACGCGCCGCGCACCATCACCGGTCCGCACCCGATGCGACTGCCCGAACTGACGTCGAGACTGCTCGCCCGGCAGGGCGACGGCCGTCGCGTGCGCGCGGTGCAACCCGCGAATGCCGCGTTCGCCGCAGGAGCGCTGCTTCCCCCCGACCAGGCGATAGTCGTCGGCCCTGACGCCGGCGCGTGGCTGCGCACGCTGACCCCGGAAAGCACGGACGGGAGGATACGAGCGACAAGCCGCAACGCGCCGGACTATTCGAAAGTCTGACCCGGCGACGACGAAAGGCACGGTGCGTCAAACTCGTCGGCAAATGAAGGTCACGATTTTGCCACAATCGACCTGACAATTGCCTAAGGCCGGCGTCGCTTTCTTTAGAGCTCTCACAACCCTCTGCGCTTAATCTGATCGTTCGCTTAGCAAAAGACCTCTCGGGTAGTCGAAAGGGGCGCGCGACGACGCACGTGTTCGTCGTGAGCGAACACCGCCACTTCACCCTTCCGCTACTTTGGATTTCGAGGTTCGGGACCCTCTCTTCTATCAATTCGGATCAAATCGATCAAGTTCGAAGGACACCACTGATCATGAAAATCAGCAGCATTGTCGCGCGTCGGCGGGTTGCCGACATCGGTGCCGGCTGTCTGCTCTGGGGAATCGCCATGGGCATCGTCGGCGCGCCGTCGGCGGCCGCGGCGCCCGACTGCAGTCCCGGCGGTGTGAACACCACCGTTTCCTCGGTGCAGGGCGCGGCGCAGCAGTACCTCTCCGCGCACCCGGACGCCAACCAAGTGGTGACGGCGGCCTATGGCCAGCCGCGCCCGCAGGCCGAGTCGAACCTGCGCGGCTACTTCACCGCTCACCCGCAGGAGTACTACGACCTGCGCGGCATCCTGGCACCGATCGGCGACACGGAACGGCAGTGCAACGTCAAGGCGCTGCCGCCGTCCCTGGAGTCGGCCTACCAGGAGTTCATGGCCGGCTGATCCTGCCGGAGACGACCCGCCACAACGCCGTGGCGGGTCGTCTTGCGTTGGCGCAAAGTGTAAATCGCTCACTTGGCGGGTATCTCTGTGAGGCAGAGCGGACTTGGAGGAGTGAGGGATGCGGCTGCGTCGCAGCGTTCTCAGCACGCCGGGGATCGCACGCAAGCGCCGCGGTAAGGGTTTCGCCTACTACGGGCCGAAGCGGACCCGGCCGTATCGCAACGGGTGGCCAAGCGGGTGCAGTCCGCGGTGATGAAGGATGTCGCCGGGGGCCTGGGCAATACCCCGGCCGTGGCGCGCGGCTCGTACGTGGACACGCGCGTCGTCACGGCGTATGAACAGGGGCTGACCATTGCCGCGGCGGCGCGCCGCGCCGAGCGGGCCCGGGAACCCGACGGGGCGCAAGGAATCCAGGAGAAGGCCACCCGCTTGCTGATCCGGCGAGTGGCCAAGGGCCACAGCTCTTCCGGTTCCTCCGTTCTGGCCAAGAGCGCTTAAGCTGGCCTCCGGCCGCGTCGCGAGTCGACATGCCTCGGAGAGGTTGTGCCGCGTGGTTTCCAACCGGGTGTCGTCGCGGCCGCCACTTGATCCGCAGCATCGACTACCGGGCGGGACTGCCGGATGCGGCGCGAACGGCACCGCTCTCGGGGATGGCCGTCGGGCCGCACCGGGTCTACCTGACGTTTGCCCAGGTGCCGTACGTGGTCAGCGTCGCGAAGCCGCGTATCTGATCAGTCCTTCCACGGCTGGCGTTGCCGGCGGGCCAGCGAGAGCGCACTGCCGAGAAATAAACCCGTCTGTGGGACAAGGGGAGTGCCGCTCACTCCGATGGCGCGCGCGGCCGGTATGCAGCCGGCCACCACCGCGGTGGGGCAGACGAAGAAATCGGCGGGCAGTGCACCCTGGCTGGTTACCCGGTAAACATGGGTTGCGGCGACGCCGACGAGCAGTAGCGCGCCCAAACCGCTAACCGCTCGCTCGGCGGCGACGCACCCGCCGATGCCTGACTCAAACGGCCGTGCGTTTAATACGCGAACTCGGCGCGGCGCCCGATCCCCTGCAGGAGGTCCCACGACCGACCGTGCCTGATGAGGTGCACGCAGTAGCCGTAGTTGGTGGTGCCGTGGGCCGCCGCAATCCCGCTGTGCAGCGCCCTGACGACCGCGTACGGCATATCGCTGACGACCAGCATGAGCGCGGCGGCGACGACGAACCCGAGCAGGCCAAGACCCTTGCGTAAGGCGTCGGTCCGGTAAAACGTCATGGCCCCTCCTCTGGTGCACGCCGCATCAACTGCTACGTATCAAAGCACAGCAATGCGTAGCGGCGCAACATATTTTTACGGCGCTCAGACACCCAAGGTGCATCCGATTTCGCAAGCAGCGCCTTATACTTGCTGGTAAATCGGTCGTCGTTCCGTCGAACCGCGACACCTTTGGGCAGCCTGATCCGTCTCGTTAAGTACAGCGTTTTCGACGAGTGGATGCGCCAGTCAGCCGCCGGTCACCGCAGTGGCCGGGGTTTCGCGCGGGCGGTGGTCGGCTGCCTGGTCGGCTACATTCGGGGCAGGATCCCCGGCTAAGGAGGCTCGGCGTGACCAACCCTCAGGATCCTTACGGCAGCAACCCGTTCAGCTACGACCCGCTGGGCCGCGTGCCGCTCACCGGGCCGCCGGTAGGTCCGCCGGCCCCCGCGCCGGCAGCACCGCCCTACCGGCCGCCCGTCAACACGTTCGCGACGCTGTCGCTGGTGTTCGCTTTCGTGTTCGCGCCCGCGGGAGCGGTGCTGGCGCACCTCGGCCTCGCGCAGATCCGGCGCACCGGCGAACTCGGCCGTGACCGCGCTTTGGTAGGGATGGCGCTGTCCTACGCGGTTATCACATCCACCGTCCTCGCCGTGGGGGGGGGGGGGGGGGGGGGGGGGGGGGGGGGGGGGGGGGGGGGGCGGGGGGGGGGCGCCGCGCGCCCCCCCCCCCCCCCCCCCCCCCCCCCCCCCCCCC
>JARLGR010000182.1 GCA_031292665.1 Mycobacterium sp.
CGACCGCGCTCGCTAGTGGGCTGGTGGTCGACCCGACAACTGGTTCCCAGCGGTTCGGTCAGTGGCAAATGTTCGGCCTCGGTATTTCCCTGGTGGGTGCGGCGGTGTACGTCGGCGGCTCCGCCGGCTAAGAGGCTCCTGCGCCGGGCTGGTCATCGGGGCCAGGGAATTCCTGGGAAAAAGATTCGGCCCGGCGCAGGGTTTTGAGGTTCCCCGCCAGCTACCATCTGCGCGGTGGTGATTTGCCGACTGTCGGATAACACCGCTCACAGCGCTTGCTCGCAGTCCTGGCATTACCCGCTGTGGACAGCGCTCACCTTTCCGACAACGCCCGATAGTCGATATCGCCGGCCGCAAACGCCTTACCGACCCGGGGCAACCGGTCACGCATCGCCACCGCGTACCGCAAATAGCTATGCCCCATCGCCACACTGCAGTGCAGCGCCGCGGCCACCTGGGCGGCTACCGCCTCCCACGCGTCGGCGGTCCACTCCGCCCGCTCCCCAGAATCGCGGCAGCGCAGCACCAACAGCTCCCCGACTGCCAGCAAGCGCTCCGCGGCCGCGCGAGACTCCGCGCGCCCGGCTTCACGCACCCGATTCAGCAACGCCGCCGACTCCGGCGTCGGACGGGACGCTAACGCGTACTCGAACATATGTGCGAGTCTAGAGACCCCCACCGACACAAATTCTCGTGACGGAAAGGGACACGGCCACAAAAAGTTCGGAGCACCGGCCCGGGCGCACCTGCTCGGGGCCGGCCGCCGCCGCCGCGGCCAAGCGGCAGAACCTGGGTCGCAAGGCCTCCAGCCCGTTCTGTGCCGTGGCGATCAGACGTTCGACCGGCCCTGTGAGCATCGATAAATTGAAATCCACCGCTGGTCTGTGACTCTTGACAAGGTGGACATCATGGGACATCGGCCTGTGACGTGGCTCTGGTCAGGCAGTTTGCTCGCGGGTGGTGCTGGCGCGGTGCGGCGCACCCCGCGTTACGCAATCCGGGCCGACGATCCCGCTGGCAGTCAACGCCCACTACGGCCAGGGGAAGGCGGAGTTAGGGCCATGCGGTACGTGGTCACCCTCAACAATGTCGATATGTTGGGGACTGTCCGGTAAACCCGCCGCGGGATACCAATAGTCGTGGCAGACATTCAAATCCCACCCCTCCCTCTGCATCGCGGCGATAGGCCCCCCGGAGAAGTGTGGTCATTGGGATCCGGGTGACCTGGGCACCACGTGTAGTGATTGAGCGGCGCAGGACCGGGTCGGGCCTGGGCGCTACCCGCGGTCGGCCCCAACCCGGCTACCGCGACGCAGCCCGACAGCAGCGCCCCAGCAATGATTCGCGTCAGGTTCTGAGCGTTGTTCATGTCGTGTTTCCTGTTTTGCTGCCGGAAACGAATCCCGCCGGACAGTCGGTCGCAGCTAATCGAACTCATATGAGCTGCCGCACACTGCTCGCCAGATCTCCGCGAAACACTTGCGAGATTCTTGCGTCCGTTCGATGGCCGAAATGAATGGAAGTTGTCGCTTGCCGGCGTCTCCCGGCCGGTCCGGCTGGTTTTGGTCGACACGCTAACCTCGGCCCGGTGGCGCACCTACTGGGGGCCGAGGCCGTACACCTGCAATACCCGACCCAGGTCGTCTTCGAATCGGTCACGCTCGGGGTCAACGACGGCGCCCGCATCGGGATCGTGGGGCGAAACGGCGACGGCAAGTCGAGCCTGCTCGGCCTGCTGACCGGTCAACTGCAACCGCACTCCGGACGGGTCACCCGTCGCACCGGATTGCGGGTGGGCGCGCTGAGCCAGGCCGACGTCCTGGACCCGGACCGCACCGTGAGCTGGACGCTCGTCGGCGACCAGCCCGACCACCAATGGGCGGGTGACGCGCGTATCCGCGACGTGGTCGGCGGCCTGGTGTCCGACATCGGCTGGGACGCAACAATATCCACGCTCAGCGGCGGCCAGCGCCGGCGGGTGCAGCTGGCCAGGTTACTGGCCGGCGATTGGGACGTCATCGCCCTCGACGAGCCCACCAACCATCTGGACATCGAAGGCATCACCTGGCTGGTCGGCCACCTGAAGCAACGCTGGGCGCGCAACACCGGCGGGCTGCTGCTGGTGACGCACGATCGCTGGTTCCTCGACGAGGTCGCCACCATGACCTGGGAGGTGCACGACGGGATCGTCGAGCCGTTTGAGGGCGGGTACGCGGCTTACGTGCTGCAGCGCGTCGAGCGCGACCGGATGGCCGCCGCCTCCGAGGCCAAGCGGCAGAACCTGATGCGCAAAGAGCTGGCCTGGCTCCGCCGCGGCGCCCCCGCGCGGACCTCGAAGCCCAGATTTCGCATCGAGGCCGCCAATCAACTGATCGCCGACGTGCCGCCGCTGCGCAATAGCGTCGAGCTGGCCAAGCTGGCCACCGCGCGGCTCGGAAAAGACGTCATCGACCTGCTCGACGTGTCGGTCTCGTTTGACGACCATCCGGTGCTGCGCGATGTCGAATGGCGCATCGCCCCCGGCGAACGCACCGGCATCGTCGGAGCCAACGGCGCCGGCAAGTCCACCCTGCTCGGCTTGATCGCCGGCACCATCGCGCCGGACTCCGGACGCGTCAAGCGCGGGAAGACGGTTCGGTTGGCGGTGCTCGACCAGCAAACCGAAAGCCTGGCGGCGGTCGCCGACGACCGCATCGCGGACGTGCTGGGCGGCCTGCGCGACGGCTACCAGGTCGACGACCGCGAGGTGACCCCGACCCAGCTGCTGGAGCGACTCGGGTTCGATCGCGGGCAACTGTCCGCTCGCGTGAGCGATCTATCCGGGGGTCAACGACGGCGGTTGCAGCTGATGCTCACCCTGCTGGCCGAGCCCAACGTGTTGTTGCTCGACGAGCCGACCAACGACGTCGACACCGACATGCTGACAGCGATGGAGGATCTGCTCGACTCGTGGGCGGGCACGCTGATCGTCGTCTCCCACGACCGGTACCTGCTCGAGCGGGTCACCGACCAGCAGTACGCGGTCCTCGACGGGCGGTTGCGGCATCTGCCCGGCGGTATCGACGAATACCTGCGGCTGGCGGCGCATCGGACGAGCACAACGCCCACGGAGCCATCGGCACCGCGCGTCGAGCCACACGGCATGTCGGGAGCGGAGCGCCGGGCCGCCGAAAAGGAGCTGGCCGCGGTCGACCGCCAACTCGCCCGGTTGGCCGAGCGGATCAAGGCCAAACACATCGACATGGCCGAGCATGACCAGTCCGACCACGTCGGCATCACGCGGCTCAGCCAAGAGTTGCGCGCGCTCGAAGACGAGGTCGCCGCGACGGAGGGCCGCTGGCTGGGGCTGTCGGAGACGCTCGAATGACCGGAGAGTGTATGCCGTGAGAAGACCGCCTTGTCAGCCGGTGCCGTACCGTCCCGGCGAAGTTTTGCTCGCGCTGTATCGGCGACGGGGTCCGGTCATCAATTCCGGAGTCGGGCGACACGGCTTCACCTATCTGCTGGGGCCCGAGGCGAACAAGTTCGTGTTTGCCAACGCCGACGCGTTCAGCTGGCGCGAGACGTTTCAAAATCTGGCCCTGGTGGACGGGCCCACCGCGCTGATCGTCAGCGACGGGGACGACCATCGGCGCCGGCGCAGCGTCGTGGCGCCCGGGCTGCGTCACCGGCAGGTTCAGAACTACGTGCAGATCATGGTCTCCTCTGTCGACACCGTTATCGACGGCTGGCGGCCGGGGCAGCGACTGGACATTTACCAAGAGTGCCGCTCCGCGGTCCGGCGCAGCACCGCCGAAAGTCTCTTCGGCCCGCGCATAGCCGCCCACTCGGATTTCCTCGGCGAGCAACTCCAGCCCTTGCTGGACCTGACCCACCAGCTCCCGCAGGTGGTGCAGCTGCAACAGCGGGTCAACGCACCGGGCTGGCGGCGGGCTATGGTCGCCCGGAGACGCATCGACGACCTCATCGACACCCAGATCGCCGAGGCCCGCGCCGACCCCAGGCCCGACGACCATATGTTGAACATGCTGATCAACGGCCGCGGCGACGAGGGCTATTCGTTGAGTGCCAACGAAATTCGTGATCAGATCAGCTCGCTCATCGCCGCCGGCTACGAGACCACCAGCGGCGCGCTGGCGTGGGCGATCTTCACGCTGCTGTCCCTGCCGGGCGCCTGGGACACCGCCGCCGAGGAAGTGCGTCGCGTGCTCGCTGGAAGGCCGCCAACCGCGGCGGACCTGGACGCGCTGACCTACGTCAGCGGCGTCGTCCAAGAGACGCTTCGGCTGTACCCGCCGGGTGTCATCTCCGCCCGCAGGGTGATGCGTGACCTTTCGTTCGACGGGCACACCATCCGAGCCGGCCGACTGCTGATCTTCAGCCCGTACGTCACCCACCGACTGCCCGAGTTGTGGCCTGACCCGACAGAATTTCGGCCGCGGCGGTGGGACCCCGGCTCTGCGGAATATCGCAGGCCCGCACCGCACGAATTCATTCCGTTCAGCGGGGGCTTGCATCGGTGTATCGGATCGGTCATGGCCACCACCGAGCTGACGGTCATGCTTGCCCGGCTGGTCGCCAGGACCACGTTGCGGTTGCCGGCTCAGCGGATCCGCCCTGGCAATGTCGCCGCGCTACGCCCCAAGCCCGGACTGACCGTCGAGATCGTCGATTCAATGCCAGCGCAGCAGCACCAGTTCGGAGCAGAACCCGGGACCGATCGCGAGCATTAGGCCTGGGCTGCCGCTGGGCGGCGGTTTGGCGATGGTGTCCCGCAGGATGTGCAACACCGAGGCCGACGAGAGATTGCCGATCTCACCCAGCGAGCGCCAGGTCAACTCGAGCGCATCGTCCGGCAGGTCGAGGCTGGTGGCGATCGCGTCGATGACTTTGGGACCACCGGGATGGCACACCCACGCGCCGATGTCGTCCTTCGTCAGCCCGTGCGCGGCCAGGAAGCCGTTGACGTCGTCGGCCAGGTAACGGTCGACAACGTCCGTGAGCTCCGGGGACAGCACGGGCTGCGGCCCGGCAGAGCCGACGTTCCAGCCCATGATGTGCAGCGAGTCGGGATAGAGGCGGCTGCGCGAGTCGAGGATGTCGGGGCCGTCGACACGCAGCTCGTTGGCGCGACGTCGCCCGACGGCCACCACCGCGGCGGCGCCGTCCCCGAACATGGCACTGCCCACCAACCCCGACACCGTCGGTTTGACCGCCGGGTACGTGAGCGAACACAGCTCGACCGAGATCAGGACCGCGACGCCGTCGGGGGCGCCCTGCAGGTAGTCGTGCAGGCGGGCCACCCCCGCCGCGCCGGCCACACAGCCAAGGCCGTAGAGCGGCATCCGGCGCACGTCCGGTCGCAAGCCGAGTCGCCCGGCGATGCGGGCGTCCAGCGACGGCACCGCAACCCCGGTGACCGTCGTCGTCGTGATCATGTCGATGTCCTGCAGTTGCAGGCCCGCCTCGTCGAGGGCACCCAGCAGCGCTTCGCAGCCGAGGTCGACGGCGCTCTCGATGAAGACCTCGTTGGCCTCACCGAAGTCGGTGATCGACGAGTAGCGCTCCAGGGGCAGGACGAAGTGGCGACTGCTGACCCTCGCCGCGGCGTGCAGGCGCCGAACGATCTCTTCGTGCGGCTTGAGTTCGGGAAACTCGACGAACTGATCGGTGATCTCGCTTTGGCTGTATCGGCGCGGTGGTAACGCACCGAACACACCGGCGATGACGCTCATATCCCTACTCTCTTAGGTCGTCCCTAAATGTAAAGGTTCTGGCCGGCGCCGCAAAAACCGTTGGTATTCAACATCTGTCTAACTACCCCCCTGCGGCACCTCGTGTGATCGGCTCGCGCACGGCTTTCGTCATTCGACGTCATCGGGCTCACCGCGCTTGAGGGCCAAAGCTATTAACGCATCGGCGCTGAGTGAGTCGATCAAGTCGTCGCTCACGGTCGGATCGGTAAGCGACCCCTCGGAGTCGCCGGCCAGCAGTAGCAGTTGGTCGAGCAATCCCGTTCTTCGAAGTTCGTGGATCGGAATCTTTGTCAGCAAAGACCGAATCGTCTCGTCGTCGTCCTCCTCCTCCTTCCGGCGGCCGTGGAGCAGTTGGTCTCCGAGGTGGTCGGCGAGCGCCACCGGGTTCGGGTAGTCAAAAATGGCGGTTCGCGCCACGGTCAGCCCGGTATCGGCCGAAAGGCGGTCACGCAATTCGACTCCTGTCAACGAGTCAAAACCCAGGTCCGCGAAGGCACGCTCGGGATCCACCGCCCGACGGTCGGGGTGGCCCAGCACGTCCGCGGCATGCGCGCTCACCAACTCGACCAGTTGCCGACGCCGGTCGTCGGGCTCCAGGCGTTGCAGCCGCCCGGCCAGTTCGGCGGGCCTCGTCGCGGCCGGGCGCACCGGCTCCGATTTGACGTCCAGCCAATACCGTTGCCGCTCAAACGCATACGTCGGCAAGGGGATCCGGCGCCCGCCGCCCAGTACCTTTGCCCAGTCGACGCTGGCGCCGTCCGCGAACAGGCGGCCCGCGGCCGTCAAAAGCGAGTCGATCTCGGGGCGGTCTTTGGTCATCGTGACCACTGACACCGGCCCCTGAGTCGTCAGGGACTGCTCCACGGCGGTGCTCAGCCCGCCGCCGGGACCCACCTCGACGAACCTCGTGACGCCCAGCGACTCGGCGGCCCGCACGCCATCGGCGAACCGTACCGGGGCGCGCACGTGCTCGATCCAGTACTGCGCCGACCCGTACCCCGGTCCCGCTACTTGCCCAGAAGTATTGACTATGAGCGGGATTCGCGGCTCGGCGATTGCCACATCGGCCACCACAGCAGCGAAGTCTTCGATCATCGGCTCCATCAGCGGTGAATGAAACGCATGGGAGACCGCCAGTCGGTGCGCCCGCCTGCCCTGCCGCTCGAAGGTCTGCGCGAAGGCTCCCACCGAGGCCTCGGCGCCGGAGACCACCACCGCGTTGGGACCGTTGACCGCCGCGATGCTGACGCCCTCGGTGAGCAGCGGGGCCACTTCGGCCTCTCCGGCGGCCACCGCAACCATCACCCCACCCGCGGGCAACTCGGCCATCAATCGCCCCCGCGCGGCGACCAGCTTGGCCGCGTCCGCCAGCGACAACACCCCTGACACGTAAGCCGCGGCGATCTCGCCTACCGAATGGCCCATCACCACATCCGGGGTCACGCCCCAGTGTTCCAGCAACGCCGCCAACGCCACCTCGACGGCGAACAGCGCCGGCTGCGCAAATTCGGTGCTGTGCAGGGCCGCTGCGTCCCCGATGACCTGCGCGAGC
Organism: Mycobacterium sp.; assembly: GCA_031292665.1. Taxonomy (GTDB): domain Bacteria; phylum Actinomycetota; class Actinomycetes; order Mycobacteriales; family Mycobacteriaceae; genus Mycobacterium. The sequence goes on from JARLGR010000182.1 coordinate 7,309, forward strand.
GGGACCCGCAGGTGCTCATCCAGCGCCTTGGCGGCTTCGTCGAAGGCGCGGGCAAACGCGGGGAAACGGGCATACAGTTCAGCCCCCATCCCCTGCCGCTGCGCCCCCTGGCCGGGGAACACGAACACGGTCTGCGCCGCCGGGCGGGCCCGGCCCGCCACGACGTCCGCACCGGGATGCCCCGAAGCCAACCCCGCCAGCCCCGCATTGAGGGTGTCGCGGTCGGCGCCCACAATCACCGCTCGATGCTCGAAGTGAGTTCGCGTCGTCGCCAACGACCACGCCACGTCGCCCACGGGTCGGTCCGGGTCGTCTGACGCGTGCTCCAGCAACCGGGCCGCCTGATTGGCCAACGCCCGCTCCGAGCGCGCGGTCACCACCCAGGCCACGGGCCCGAACGTCGTTGGCGCATTCTGGGGTCGCGCGGGCGGTTCCTCGATGATCACATGGGCGTTCGTCCCACCCATCCCGAACGACGACACTCCGGCGCGTCGGGGCCCGTCGCCCGCCGGCCACGGCGTCGGAGTGGTGTTGACCTGCAGCCCGAGGCGTCCGAGGTCGATGGCGGGGTTGACGTGGTTGAGAGTCGGCGGGATGACGGCGTTGTCGGTGGCCAGGACGGCCTTGAGCAGACCCGCGATCCCCGCGGCGCTCCCGGTGTGGCCGATGTTGGTCTTGACCGACCCGAGGATGACGGGATGATCGCTACGCCGGGCGAACACCTCCCCCAGGGCCTTCGCCTCGACCGGATCGCCGACCGGGGTGCCGGTGCCGTGGCCCTCGATGTAGTCGATGTCGTCGCTATCCAGGCCGGCGCTCGCCAGGGCGCGCCGGATGACGTCGGCTTGCCCGGCCAGGGAGGGCGCGGTCGGCCCGGCAGCGCTGTGCCCGGTGTTGCCGGCCGCGCTGCCCCGGATGATTGCGCGGATCGGGTCCCCGTCGTCCAGGGCGGCCCGTAATGGCTTCAGCAACACCAGACCCGCGCCTTCGCTGCGCACGTAACCGTCCGCCCGTGAGTCGAAGGCATAGGTGTGGCCGGATGTCGACCTTGCACCGAATTCGTCTTCAAGCAAGGCGGTTTCGGCTGCCGCGTTGAGGTGCACCCCGCCGGCGATCGCGAGCTTCGATTCCCCTCTACGAAGGCTTTCGCAGGCCAAGTGCACCGCAACCAACGACGAAGATTGGCCGGAGTCGACGGCCATGCTGGGGCCGTGCAGGCCGAATGCGTAGGAGATCCGGTTGGCGATCATGCCGCGGCTGATGCCGGTGAACGAGTGATGATCGACGTCGCCGGCGGTGTCGCGGAGCGTCAAGAGGGCATAGTCGTCGGTCATCGCTCCGAGGTAGACGGCGACCTGTTGTCCGCGTAGCGCTTCGGGCACCACGAACGCGTCCTCGAGCAACTCCCAGGTCAGTTCGAGCGCGAGCCGCTGCCGGGGGTCCATGGCGCGGGCTTCGCGAGGCGACACGTTGAAGAAGTCGGCATCGAAAGCGGCGACGTCGTCGAGCCGCCGAGTGGCTTCGCGTCCGTCGTGCACCAGACGCCAGAAGTCCGTCGGGTTGGCCGCCGCGGGGAATCTGCACGCGAGCCCGATGACTGCCGCGTCCGCCGGTCGCACACCACTCATAACGACATCAGGGCCCGGCCTCTTCGTCCAGAATGGCGAAGAGTTCGCTTTCGGTGGCCGAATTGATGTCGTCGTACAGCTCGTCGGGCTCAAGCTCCGCATCGACCTCGATCAGCGTGCTGAGCAGCGTCTGAACGCGGGTGTTCATCCGCATCTTCTCGTCGGCACTCCAACCGGGTTGATCGATCAGTGTCTGCAGTTCGCGCGCGACGTCATTGAAACGGGCCATGCGGCCGGATGCGTCATCGGTGGCCGCGGATGCCGAAGTGGCCAGTTGCGTGTCGAGGTGCTCTGCGAGCGCCGCCGGCGTGGGATGGTCGAAGATCACTGTCGGAGAAAGGGTAAGTCCGGTCGCCGTTTTGAGGCGGTTGCGCAGTTCCACCGCTGTCAGCGAGTCGAACCCGAGATCTTGGAACGCGCTGTCGGCGCCGACGTCCGCGGCGCCATGGCCCAGCACGGTAGCGGCGTTGCTGCACACCAAGTCGACGAACTCGCGATGCCGCTGCTCTGGGGTGAGTCCTTGCATGCGTGCGCGCAGACCCGAGGTCGACGCCGCGGAGCCGGCCTCGGCGATGACCCGCCGCGCCCGGCGGGCGGCCAATCCGCTTAGTATGGGCGGCAATTCCGCACCGTCACGGGCCAGCCCCGCCGCGTCCAGCCGTGCCGCGACCAGCATCGAACGATCGGCCAGCATCGCGTCATCGAGCAGCGCCAACGCCCGCTGGGTGGGCAAGGGTGCCAGCCCGACGCGCCTCATGCGGGCGCGGTCTCTGTCCTCAAGGTGTCGTGTCATGGCGGACGGTTGTTCCCAAAGCCCCCAGGCGACGGACAGTCCGGGCAGTCCGCGGGCGCGGCGGTACGCGGCCAGCCCATCGAGGAAGCTGTTTGCCGCCGCGTAGTTGCCTTGGCCGGGCGCGCCCACGATTCCCGCCATCGACGAAAACACAACGAACGCCGACAGTTCCAGTTCTCGGGTCAACTCATGCAGGTTCCACGCCCCGTCGACTTTGGCCCGCAACACCGTATCCAACCGGTCGGGGGTCAACGACGCGATCAGCCCGTCGTCGAGCACCCCTGCGGCATGAAACACCCCCCGCAGCGGATAGCGCGAGGGCACCCCCGCGAGCGCCGCGGCCAGCGCATCCCGATCACCGGCATCGCAGGCCACCACCGACACCAGGGTCCCGTTGTTCCGCAATTCGGCGGCGAGATCCGCGATTCCGTCGGCCTGCTCGCCGCTGCGGCTGACCAACATCACATGGGGCACCCCATACCGGTCGACGAGGTGACGAGCCAACGCCGAACCCGCCATGCCGGTCCCACCGGTGATCAGAGCCGTGCCCCCGGCCAGCCCGCCGGGTCCGTCGGGCAGGGTGAGCACGACCTTGCCGACATGACGGGCCTGGCTGACGAATCGGTAAGCGTCGACGGCGCGACGCACGTCAAACACCTTGGTGGGCAGCGGCGTCAGCACCTGGCTGCCGAACAGGTCCACCAACTCGCCCAACATCTCGGCGATCCGGTCCGGGCCGGCCTCCATCAGATCGAACGCGCGATACGTCACCCCCGGATGCTGCGCGGCGATTGACTGTGGATCGCGCAGGTCGGTTTTGCCCATCTCGATGAAGTGCCCGCCCCGTGTGAGCAACCGCAGTGACGCGTCGGTGAACTCGCCGGCCAACGAGTTGAGCACCACGTCGACCCCGGTCCCCCCAGTCGTCGACCGAAACTTCTCCTCGAACTCCAACGTCCGCGAGTCGCCGATGTGGTCATCGTCAAGGCCCATGGCGCGCAGGACTTCCCACTTACCGCGGCTGGCCGTGGCGAAGACCTCTGCACCCCAATGCCTGGCCAGCTGCACCGCAGCCATGCCCACCCCGCCGGCCGCGGCATGCACCAACACCCGTTGACCGGCCCGCAATCCCGCCAAGACCGACAACCCGTACAGGGCCGTGGAGAACACCACCGGAACACCCGCGGCGTCCGTCAACGACCAGCCCTGCGGCACTCGCACCAGGAACCGCTGATCCACCGCCGCTTCCGAACCCGCCAGTCCCAGGATGCCCATCACCGCGTCGCCGACGGCAAAACCAGTCACCTCCGGACCGACCTCGACAACCAGGCCGGCGCCTTCTGCGCCCAACTCCGCGAAACCGGGGTACATGCCCAACGCCACCAACACGTCCCGGAAATTCACCCCGACCGCGGCGACCGCCACCCGCACCTGACCGGCGGCCAGCTCGACCCGCGGGGAGGGCCGCACCGCCAAATCCTCCAACGTTCCTGCGTCGCCCGCCGCCAATCGCCATGCCGACGACCGGTCCGGCAACTGCAACACCGAGTGCGGGTTGCTTGCCCGCAACCGGGGGCGGTAGACGACGCCCTCGCGGACCACCAATTGGGGCTCACCACAACCGATCACCGCACGAATGTCGACAGACCCATCCGAATCGACCAACACCACACGGCCCGGATGCTCGGCCTGCGCCGACCTCACCAACCCCCACACCGCGGCACCGGCTAAATCCGTGACCTCGTCATCGACCAGTCCCGCCGCCCCGTGGGTCACTACCAAAAGCAGCGCGGGCCGGTCGGCGGAGAGCGCGGACTGGACGACCGCCAACACCTCGTGAACGGCCGCGCGCACCGACCCGGCCGCCTCGGAGTCCAACTCCCACACCACCGGGTCAACGTCAACAGCGTTGTCGTCCAGCGCCATCGGTGACCAGGCGACCTCGAAGAGCCCACCGCCGCCGGCACCGGCCGCGGCTGACAACTGCTCAGCCGATACGGGACGCGTCACCAGCTCACGCACCGAGAGCACCGGCGACCCCGCCGCATCGGCGATCTCCACCGACACCGCACCCGGTCCCTGCGGCGCCAACTTCACCCGAACCCGGGACGCCCCCGCCGCGTGCAGGCACACACCCTGCCAGGAAAACGGCAACACGGCCTGCGGCCATTCGTCGGCCACTCCCAGCGCATGCAGTGCCGCGTCCAACACCACCGGATGGATCCCGAAGCCGGCAACCGTCACACCGGCGTCCTGCGGGGCCTCGACTTCGGCGAAAAGCTCGCTCCCCCGGCGCCACACCGCCCGCAGGCCCCGAAACGCCGGGCCATACCCGTAGCCCCGCGCCGCCAGCCCGTCGTAGGCGCCGGTGAGGTCCACCGCCTCCGCACCCGCCGGGGGCCACACCGCCAGATCCGCCGCCGGCGGCACAGGCCCCGCGCTCACCACGCCCTCGGCGTGCAATACCCATGCCGAATCCCCCTGGGCGGGACGCGAATACACCGCAACCGGGCGCGGCCCGCCCGCCTGCGAGTCACCCACTACGACCTGAACCTGCACCCCACCGGCCGTCGCCAGCACCAACGGCGCCGCCAACGTCAGCTCCTCGATCAGCGAACAGCCGACCTCGTCAGCGGCCCGCACCACGAGCTCCACGAATGCCGCCCCCGGGAGCAGCACCATCCCGGCCACGGCGTGGTCTGCCAACCACGGCTGGACCGTCGTCGATAACCGGCCCGTCAACACCACCCCGCCCGAATCGGGCCGCTCCACCACCGCGCCCAACATCGGGTGCTCAGCGCCCACCAACCCGGCCCCGCCGACGTCCTGCCATCCCACCGCGTCCGGTGACAGCCAATACCGGCGCGGCTGAAAGGCATACGTCGGCAAGTCCACCCGTCGGGCATGCAAGCCGTCGAACGCCGCGGCCCACTGGACACCCGCGCCGGCCGTGAACAACCGCCCCGCCGCGAGCAGCAGCGAGTAGACCTCGGGGCGGTCCTTGGGCATCGTCACCACCGCGGTCGTCTCGACCGCCTGCTCGACGGATGACGTCAGCGCCGCGCCCGGGCCGACCTCCACGAACAGGCCGGCCCCCAACGTCTGCGCCGACCGCACACCGTCGAGAAAGCGCACGGGCCGGCGCACGTGCTCGACCCAGTACGCCGGCGAACCATACCCCGGGCCAGCCGGTTGCCCAGAAACGTTGGCCACCAGCTCGATTCGCGGCTCACCGGCAGACATCCCGGCCACCACGGCGGAGAACTCCTCGATCATGGGCTCCATCAGCGACGAATGGAACGCGTGCGAGACCGCCAATCGATGCACGCGCCGACCCGTCGCCGCAAGCCGCTCCACCACCGCGTCCACCGCGGCCCGCTGGCCGGAAAGAACCACCGCCTGCGGACCGTTGACCGCCGCGATATCGACCCCCTCCCCCAGCAGGGGGAGTACCTCGGCTTCACTGGCCGCCACCGCCACCATCACGCCACCGTCCGGCAGCGCGGCCATCAACCGGCCGCGGGCGGCCACCAAACGCGCCGCATCGGCCAGCGACAACACCCCGGCCACGTGCGCCGCGGCGATCTCGCCCACCGAATGCCCCATCACCACGTCCGGCACCACGCCCCAGGACTGCCACAATGCCGACAACGCGATCTCAATAGCGAACAACGCCGGCTGAGCGAATTCGGTGCTCTGCAACAACTCCGCGTCGGTGCCCCACATCACCTTGCGCAACGGCAACCGCAGATGGCGATCGAGTGCCTCGGCGGCCCCGTCCAGGGCGCGGGCGAACACGGGGAAGCGGTCATACAGCGCCGCGCCCATCCCCAGCAGCTGGGAGCCCTGGCCCGGAAACGTGAACACGGTCTTGCCCGTCGAACGCGCCCGCCCCGTCAGCGCGGCCGGACCCGGCTCCCCCGACGCCAATTCCGCTAACCCCGCGGTCAGCTGTTCACGGTCGGCGCCGACCAGCACCGCACGGTGCTCGAATACCGACCGGGTGGTCACCAGGGACGACCCCACGTCGACGACGTCGCAGTCGGCGTCCAGGTGTGCCGACAACCTTCGAGCCTGAGCCGACAGCGCGTCGGCGGACCGACCCGATATCACCCAGGGCACCACCGGCTCGGAGTCACGGCGTGGCGGCAAAACACCGTCTTGTTCGAGGGGACCCTCCGCAGGGGCCTCCTCCACAATCACATGCGCGTTCGTCCCGCTGATCCCGAACGCCGAAACCCCCGCGCGCCGGGGCTTGTCCCCCGCCGGCCACGGCTGGGCCCCGGTCAACAAGCGCACGGCGCCCGCTGACCAATCCACCTGCGGCGTAGGCGAATCGACATGCAGCGTCCGAGGCAGCACGCCATGCCGCATCGCCTGCACCATCTTGATGACCCCGGCCACCCCCGCGCCTGCGGAGGTATGACCGATGTTGGACTTGATCGAGCCCAACCACAGTGGCCGATCCGCCGCGCGACCTTGCCCGTAGGTGGCCAGCAGGGCCTGAGCCTCAATCGGGTCGCCCAGGACGGTCCCGGTCCCGTGCCCCTCAACCACGTCGACGTCGGCCGCTGCCAACCCGGCGTTCGCCAGCGCCGCCCGGATCACCCGTTGCTGCGACGGGCCATTCGGCGCGGTCAATCCGTTGGAGGCGCCGTCCTGGTTGACCGCCGATCCCCGCAGCACCGCCAGCACCGGATGCCCGAACCGGCGCGCGTCGGCCAACCGCTCCAGCACCAGCACGCCGGCGCCCTCCGACCACGAGGTGCCATCCGCGGCGGCCGCATACACTTTGCACCGCCCGTCGGCGGCCAGCGCCCGCTGCCGGCTGAACTCGACAAACGCCGCGGGGGCCGCCATGACGGTCACGCCGCCGGCGAGCGCCAAATCGCTCTCCCCCGAGCGCAACGACTGCGCCGCCAGATGCATCGCCACCAACGACGACGAACACGCCGTGTCCACCGACACCGCCGGGCCCTCCAGGCCCAGCACGTAGGCCACCCGGCCGGACGTCACGCTCAGGGTCGAGCCCGTCAGGCCGTAGCCCTCCAGCTCGCCCTTGACCTCGCCTCCGTAGCCGGCGTGGATGACGCCCGCGAACACCCCAGTCGCCGAGCCGTGCAGCTGCATCGGGTCAATCCCGGCCCGCTCCAGGGCTTCCCAGGAGATCTCCAGCATCAGGCGTTGCTGGGGATCCATCGCCAGCGCCTCGCTGGGCCCGATGCCGAAGAATGCGGCGTCGAAGTCGGCCGCGTCCTGCACGAAGCTGCCGCGACGCGTGTAGGTCTTACCCGGGGCGTCGGGGTCCGGATCGAATATGGCGTCGATATCCCAGCCGCGGTCGGTGGGAAAGTCCGATACCGCGTCGCGCTCTTCGACCACCATGTCCCACAGGGCTTCCGGCGAATCCACGCCACCCGCGTAGCGGCAGGCCATGCCCACCACCGCCACCGGCTCGGAGAGCTTGCCTTCCAGCTCCGAGAGGCGCCGACGCGCCCGCCTCAAATCCGCCGTGAGGCGTTTGAGGTAGTCGACGTGCTTTTCGGTGCCTGGCATATCAGTGGCCGAGTTCTTCGTCGAGGATCGCGAAGAGTTCGCTCTCGGTGGCGGCCCGTAGGTCGTCGTCGAGGTCTTCGGCGTCGGGATGATCGGCGGCATAAGTGCCGAGCAGGTTCTGGATGCGGGCGCTCAGGAACGCCTTGTCATCGGGCTTCCAGTCCGGCCGGCTCAGCAGCGCCTCCAGTTCGCGGGTGATGTCGTCGAATCGGGCCATGGGGCTGGATTGGTCGACGGTACCGGCCAGTTCGGTGTCGAGGTGTCCGGCCAAGACGGCCGGTGTGGGGTAGTCGAAGATCAACGTGGGTGAAAGGGTGAGGCCGGTAGCGCTTTTGAGACGATTGCGCAGTTCGACGGCCGTGAGTGAATCGAAGCCCAGGTCTTGGAACGCCCGGCCGGAGTCGATGTCGGCGGGATTGGGCAGTCCCAACACCGTGGCAGCACTACCGCGTACCAGGTCGACCAGTTCGCGCTGCCGCGCCTCGGGGCTCAACCCGCCGAGCCGGGTGGCCAGACCGGTCGTCGAGGGCGCGCCCGCGGCGTCGACGACAACGCGTCGGGCGGGACGTCCCGCCACATCCCGCAGTAGCGGCGGAAGCCCGGCGCTGTTGTCGGCGAGCGCGGTTCGATCCAGGCGCGCGGCCACCAGCACGGGATCATCCACCACCATGGCGGCATCGAACGCGTCCAGCGCCTGCTCGGTCGACAGTGGGGCCAGCCCGATCCGGCTCATCCGCGCCTTATCGCGATCGCCCAGGTGCGACGTCATCGCCGACGCTTGCTCCCACAGTCCCCACGCCAGCGACAGTCCCGGAAGTCCGTGGGCACGTCGGTGGGTCATCAGGCCGTCGAGGAAGCTGTTGGCTGCGGCGTAATTGGCTTGACCGGGCGTGCCGACGATACCGGCCATCGACGAAAACACCACGAAGGCCGACAAATCCAGGTCTCGGGTCAGCTCGTGCAGGTTCCAGGCGCCGTCGACCTTGGCCCGCAGCACCGCATCCACCCGATCCGGCGTCAATGACGAGATGAGCCCGTCGTCGAGGATCCCCGCGGCGTGGATCACCGCCCGCAGTGGGTATTGCGCCGGTATCCGGGCGAGCAGCGCCGCCACCGCATCCGGATCGGCGGCGTCGCAGGCCACGACGGACACCTCGGCCCCACCCTCGTTCAGTCGGCCCACGAGCTCGGAAACCCCCGCGGCGTCGGCGCCCGAGCGGCTGACCAGCACCACATGACCCACCCCATATCGGTCGACGAGATGGCGCGCCAGCGCCGAACCGGCCATGCCGGTGCCCCCGGTGATCACCACGCTGCCGCCGGCGAGCCCGCCACCACAGCCGCTGAGCGTCTCGGCGGGGCCGTCCGGCACGGTGAGCACGACCTTCCCGATGTGGCGGGCCGAGCTGACGTAGCGGTACGCCGCAGGTGCGCACCGAATGTCGAATGCCTGCTGCGGCAGCGGCTGTAGCGCGCCGCCGCTCAGCAGCTGCATGATCTCGGTCAGCATGGCCGCGGTGCGGTCCGGTCCGGCCTCGATCAGGTCGAATGCCCGATACTGCGCTCCCCGGTATTGTTCGGCGATGACCTGCGGGTCGCGCGGGTCGGTCTTGCCCATCTCGATGAAACGCCCACCCGGTGCCAACAGCCGCAACGATGCGTCGGTGAAGTCACCGGCCAGCGAGTTGAGCACCACGTCGACGCCGGCTCCCCCCGTCGTCGCCAGAAACTTCTGCTCGAACTCCAGAGTCCGCGAGTCACCGATGTGGTCATCGTCAAAGCCCATGGCCCGCAACGTGTCCCATTTGCCTCGGCTGGCGGTAGCGAAAACCTCCGCGCCCCAATGCCGGGCCAGCTGCACCGCGGCCATGCCGACCCCACCGGTGGCGGCATGCACCAACACCCGCTCCCCGGCCCGCAGTCCCGCCAACACGGACAAGCCGTACAGCGCCGTCAGGAATACCACGGGCATTCCGGCGGCCCGCGCCAGCGGCCACCCCGCCGGCACCGGCACCAGCAACCGCTCGTCGACCACCGCTTCGGAGCCGACTACCCCGAGCAATCCCATCACGGCGTCGCCGACCGCCAGCCCGGTTACGCCCGGACCGACCTCGATAACCACCCCGGCGCCCTCGGCCCCCAACCGACCGCCACCGGGGTACATGCCCAAGGCCACCAGCACGTCGCGGAAGTTGACGCCGACCGCGGCCACCGCCACCCGCACCTGCCCGGCTGCCAGGTCCAGCCGAGGGCAGGGGGCCACCACCAAGTCCTCGAAGGTGCCGCTGCTGCCGGCATCCAATCGCCACGGCTGCGGCGGCAACCTCAACACCGACTCCGCGATCACCGGCGCCAGCCGGGCCGCGTATGCCGCCCCCGCGCGCACGGTCAATTGCGGTTCGCCGCAGCCGATCACCGCGCTCGCCTCCAGCGAACCGTCGGAATCGATTAGCACCACCCGGCCGGGATGTTCCGCCTGCGCGGATCGCACCAAGCCCCATACCGCGGCGCCGGCCAGGTCCGAGACGTCTTCACCGGGCAGCGCGACCGCGCCGTGCGTCAGCACCGCCAGCACCCTGGAGTCGTCGCCGCCCAGCCACGACTGCAGGACCTGCAACGCCTCGGTGGTGGCCGCATGCACCGACCGCACGACGTCCGGGCCGGCGGCCCGGGAGTCCCATACGAAGACGGCGTCGTCAGAACCGCTGGCTTCCGGCGTGATCGGGGTCCACCTAACCTCCAGTAGACCCTCCAGGGCACCCAGGGGAGCCGCCGCGACCGCCAGCTGTTCGGTCGACACGGGACGCATCACCATCGACCGGACCGACAGCAGCGGAAGGCCGGCCGCGTCGGCCATGTCGACCGACACAGCCCCCGCTCCCGCGGGAGCGATGCGGACTCGCGCCCGCAAGGCCCCCGCCGCGTGTAGCGACACCCCCTGCCACGAGAACGGCAGTACCGTCTGCTCCCGCTCGCCGGCAAGACCCAACGCGTGCAGGGCCGCATCCAGCAGCACCGGATGGATACCGAAGCCGCCGACCGGCGCTCCGCCGTCTTGCGGGACGGCGACTTCGGCGAAAATCTCGTCACCCCGCCGCCACATCGCCCGCAGGCCCTGGAAACCGGGGCCGTACTCGTAACCCCGCTCCGCGAGTCGTTCGTAGGCCCCGGCGACGTCCACCGCCGAGGCGCCTGCCGGCGGCCACACCGACAAGTCGCCGACCGGTGCGACGCGTTCCCCGCTCAGCAGCCCCTGAGCATGCAACACCCAGCCAGAACCCGGTTGCGCAGCGAACGAATACACCGACATCTCCCGATGGCCCGAGCCGCCGTCGGCCCCGACCACCACCTGCACCTGCACGCCACCGGCGGCCGGCAGCACCAACGGCGCCGACAGCGTCAGCTCCTCGATGACGGCGCACCCGACCTCGTCGCCGGCCCGCACGGCCAACTCGACGAACGCCGCCCCGGGCAGCACCACGGTCCCGGCCACCGCGTGATCGGACAGCCACGGCTGAGTGACCGTCGAGATCCGGCCTGTCAGCACCACCCCGCCGGAGTCCGGCCGGGGTAGCACCGCGCCCAACAAACCATGCTCGGCCGGCGCCAACCCCATGCTCGCGGTGTCCGCCGACCCGACATACCCGCCGGGCAACCAGAACCGTTGCCGGACAAATCCATACGTCGGCAACTCCACGCGACGACCACCGAAGCCGGCCAGTGCGGACTGCCAATCCACGCCGACACCCGCCGCGTGGGCCTGACCGGCGGACAGCCAAAACCGCTGCAAACCGCCGTCGTCGCGGCCAAGAGACGGGATGACGATCGCGTCGTCATCGGAATGGCAGTCCGCCGAGACTTCCTCGACGCCGGTGGACAAGATCGGGTGCGGGCTGGATTCGATGAACACGCGGTGCCCCGCGGCGCACGTGCTACGCACCGCGCGCTCGAATTGCACCGTCTCCCGGATGTTCTGGTACCAATACTCGGCGGTCAGGCCGGCGGCGTCCATCAGCTCACCGGTCACGGTGGAGAAGAAGGCGACCGAGGACGACCGCGGCTCGATGCCGGCCAGCGCGTCGGCCAGCGGTTCACGGATCGCGTCGACCTGCGCGGAGTGGGATGCGTAGTCGACATCGATCGCGCGGGCACGAACGCCGTCAGCGTCACACCGGCGCAGCAACTCCGCCAGCGCCTCCACCTCACCGGACACCGCGACCGCCGAGACACCGTTGACCGCGGCGACGTTCAGCCGATCGCCCCAGGGGGCCAGCAACGCCCGGGCCCGCGGCAATCCGCAGGCCAGCGAAACCATGCCGCCCGCGGCCGGCAATTCCAGCAACAACCGACTGCGCAGCGCCACCACCTGGGCGGCATCTTCGAGCGACAGCGCACCCGCCACACAGGCCGCGGCGATCTCGCCCTGCGAATGGCCGATCACCGCGTCGGGGACCACGCCCACCGAGCGCCACAGTTCGGCCAGCGACACCATGACCGCCCACAGCGCGGGCTGCACCACATCCACCCGGTCCAGACCGGGCGCACCCGGCACCTGCCGCAGCACGTCGATCAGCGACCACTGCACGTGGTCGGCGAGCGCCTTCTCGCAGCGATGCATCTGGTCGGCGAACACCGTTGAAGTGTCGAGCAACTCGGCGCCCATCCCGGCCCATTGGGAGCCCTGGCCGGGGAACACGAACACCGTCTTGCCCACCGGCTGCGCCCGACCGACCACCACACCGGCGCCGGACCCACCGGCGGCCACGTCCGCCAGGCCGGCCACCAACTGGTCACGGTCGGCACCCACCGCCACCGCCCGATGGTCGAACAGCGACCGGGTCGAAACCAGCGACCACCCCACGTCCACCATGCGCAGGCCCGGGTCGGCGTTCACCCGCGCCAGCAGCCGCGCCGCCTGGCGGGCCAGCGCGTCCCCCGACCGAGCCGACAGCACCCACGGCACCGGCACGTCACCGCCCTGCGCCGCAGGGCTTTCGGAGGGGGCCTGCTCGACAATCACGTGCGCGTTCGTGCCGCTGATCCCGAACGACGACACCCCCGCGCGCCGCGGGCGATCAGTAGCGGGCCACGGCCGCGCCTCGGTCAGCAACGACACCGACCCCGCCGACCAATCCACATGCGGCGTGGGCACATCGACGTGCAGCGTCTTCGGCAGCACGCCGTGCCGCATCGCCTGCACCACCTTGATCACACCGCCGGCGCCCGCCGCAGCCGAGGTGTGGCCCATGTTCGACTTGATGGATCCCAGCCACAGCGGCCGGTCCCCCGGCCGGTCCTGCCCGTACGTCGCCAACAGGGCTTGCGCCTCAATGGGATCCCCCAACGTGGTCCCGGTCCCGTGCCCCTCAACCAGATCCACGCCCGCCGCGGCCAACCGGGCGTTGGACAGCGCCGCGCGGATCACCCGCTGCTGCGACGGCCCGTTCGGCGTCGCCAGGCCGTTGGAGGCGCCGTCCTGGTTCACCGCGGATCCGCGCAGCACCGCCAACACCGGATGCCCCAACCGACGCGCATCGGACAACCGCTCCAGCACCAAAACACCGGCGCCCTCGGAGAACCCGGTTCCGTCGGCGGCACCCGCATACGCCTTGCAGCGACCGTCGGCGGACAGCGCGCGCTGCCGGCTGAATTCGACGAACATCGCCGGGGTGGCCATCACGGTCACGCCGCCGGCCAGCGCCAGATCACACTCCCGCGAGCGCAACGACTGAGTGGCCAGGTGCATGGCGACCAACGATGACGAACACGCCGTATCCACCGACACCGCCGGGCCTTCCAGCCCCAGCACGTAGGCCACCCGCCCCGACGCCACACTCAGCGTCGAACCGCGCATCCCGTACCGCTGGAGGTCGCCCGGCACCCGGCCCTGCCCGCCGTACGAACCGTGGAAGATGCCGGCGAACACGCCCGTCGGCGAACCGCGCAGCGTCAACGGGTCAATCCCGGCCCGCTCCAACGCCTCCCACGACACCTCCAACAGCAGGCGCTGCTGTGGGTCCATCGCCAGCGCCTCGCTCGGGGCGATGTTGAAGAACGCGGCGTCGAAATCCGCCACGTCCGCCAGGAAGCCGCCGCCGCGGGAGTAGGACTTGCCCACCGCGTCGGGGTCGGGGTCGAACAGCGTCGTGAGGTCCCAGCCTCGGTTCGCCGGGAACCCCGACACCACGTCGCGGCCTTCAAGCACCATCTGCCACAGGGCTTCCGGGGAATCGACCCCGCCGGGATACCGGCAGCCCATCCCTACCACCGCCACGGGCTCGGTAGCCAGGGCAAGGAACTGAAGGTTCTCCCGCTTGAGCCGCTCGTTTTCCTTCAGCGTTTTGCGGAGTGCTTTGACGAGCTCGTCTTGGCCGCCGCTCATGAGCGGCGGCCTCTCGTGTCACGCATCTTCGGGCCCAGCAAGAGACGCCTTACGCTACCGAGGGCCTGTCCATGGGCTGTCCATAAGCCCGCATCAGTGCCAGCGCAGCAACACGAGTTCGGAACAAAAGCCCGGACCCAGCGCCATCATCAACCCGGGGCTGCCGCTGGGCGGCGGTTTGGCGATGGTGTCCCGCAAAACATGCAAGACCGACGCCGACGACAGATTGCCGATCTCGCCGAGCGAGCGCCACGTCAACTCCAGGGCCTGCGGCGGCAGACTCAGACTCGCGTTGATCGCCTCGATCACCTTCGGACCCCCGGGGTGGCTGACCCACGCGCCGATGTCCGTAGTCTCCAGGCCGTGCGCGGCCAGGAACCCGGTGACGTCGTCGTACAGATACTGCTCCACGACGCCGGCCACATCCTTCGACAGCACCAGCTCGAACCCGGTGGCACCGACGTCGTAGCCCATGGTGCGCAGCGAGTCGGGATACAGGCGGCTGCGCGAATCGACGATGCCCGGCCCGCCGGCGCAGACCTGGTCGGCGCGGCGGTCGCCGACGGCCACCACCGCCCCGGCTCCGTCGCCGAACAGCGCGCTGCCGACCAAGCCCGCCAGCGACGGCTGGTAGCCGGGGTACGTCAGGGAGCACAGCTCCACCGACACCAGGGCCGCGACGCCGTCCGGGTGACCGCGAAGGTAGTCGTGCAGGCGGCCCACGCCGGCCGCGCCGGCCACGCAGCCCAGCCCGAACAGCGGCACCCGGCGCACGTCGTCGCGCAGCCCGAGCCGCCCGGCGATCCGGGCATCCAGCGTCGGGGAGGCGAGGCCGGTCACCGTCGTCGTGATCAGCACGTCCAGGTCCGCGGGCTGCAGGCCGGCCTCCTCCAGCGCGCCCGACAGAGCCTCGCAGCCCAGGTCGACGGCTTTTTCGATGAAGATCCGGTTGGCCATCCCGAAGTCGGTCAGCGCCGGGTACCGCTCCAGCGGCATCACCAGGTGGCGGCTGTTGACCTTGGCGCTGGCGTGCAGCTGCCGGACGGTGTCTTCGTAGCCCTCGAATTTGGGGACGCTGAGGAAGAACTCGGTGAGCTCTTGCTGGGAATACCGATACGTCGGCACGGCACCGAACACTCCGGCGATGACGCTCATCGGTCCCACCCTTTGGTAACGAAGATCCGGGGTGATGGGTTCACCAGGACACTCAGACTGGAAGTTTAGTCTGCCCGCCAATACCCGGCACGGAGAGCAAAGTCACTTCAGCCGACCGCGAAACTCCTCGCACGTCGCCAGGACGGCGGTGAGCTGCTCGGAGACGCGACTCGGCGCGGTGCCGCCCCGCCCGTCGCGCGACGACACCGAGCCCTCGATGGTCAGCACTTGGCGGACCTGTGGCGTCAGCTCGGGGCTGATGGCGGACAGCTCGTCGTCGGTCAGCTCGTCGAGCCCCACGCCGCGCCGCTCGGCGGCCCGCACGGCGGTCCCGGCGGCCTCGTGCGCGGACCGGAAGGGCACCCCCTGGCGGACCAGCCATTCCGCGATGTCGGTGGCCAGCGTGTAGCCGGCCGGGGCCAGCGCCGCCATCCGTTCGACGTTGAACGTCAGGCTCGCCACCAACCCCGCCATCGCCGGCAGCAGCAGCTCCAGCTGGGCCGCGGAGTCGAAGACCGGCTCCTTGTCCTCCTGCAGGTCACGGTTGTAGGCCAGTGGCTGGGCCTTCAGGGTCGCCAGCAGCCCGGCGAGGTTCCCGATCAGCCGCCCGGACTTGCCGCGGGCCAGTTCGGCGATGTCGGGGTTCTTCTTCTGCGGCATGATCGAGCTGCCGGTGGACCACGAATCGTGCAGCGTCACGTAGCCGAATTCCGTCGAGCTCCAGATGATGATGTCCTCGGCCAGTCGCGACAGGTCGACGGCGATCATGGCGAAGACGAACGCGGCCTCGGCGGCGAAGTCCCGGGCGGCGGTCGCGTCGATGGAGTTGTCGGCGGCGGCGCCGAACCCCAGTTCCTCGGCGATCCGATCGGGATCCAGGCCGAGCGACGAGCCGGCCAGCGCCCCAGAGCCGTACGGGGAGACCGCGGCGCGCTTGTCGAAGTCGATGATGCGGTCGACGTCGCGCAGCAACGGGTGGGCGTGCGCGAGCAGGTGGTGGGCCAGCAGGATCGGCTGGGCCGACTGCAGGTGTGTCTTGCCGGGCATGATCGCGGTCGGGTGTGCGGCGGCCTGCGCGGCCAGCGCGGCGACGAGGTCGAGCGCCCCGGCCGCGACGCGCCGGACCGCGTCACGCAGCCACATCCGGAACAGGGTGGCGATGTGGTCGTTGCGGGACCGGCCGGCCCGCAAGCGGCCGCCCAGGTCGGGCCCGACCCGGTCGATCAGCCCGCGCTCCAGCGCGGCGTGCACGTCCTCGTCGCTGGCGACGGGGCCGAAGCTGCCGTCGGCGAGGTCCGCCGCCAGGCTGTCCAGCCCGGCCAACAGCCCGTCGCGCTGGTCTTCGGTGAGCAGCCCGGCGCGGAACAGCACCACGGTGTGGGCCCGCGAGGCGACGATGTCGTACGAGGCCAGCGCCCAGTCGAAATGGGTGGACTTGCTGAGCGCGGCCAGCGCCTCGGACGGGCCGTCGGCGAACCGCCCGCCCCACAGCGAACCTTCGCGCGTGCTCACTTTTTCTCCGCGAATGTGAATCTCACGACGCTTCGGCGGCGTGTCGCGTCGCAGATTGCACACTCGCGCGCGGAATACCTCACTTCACGTCCCGGCGGGCCGCGATCTTCGACGACAACCCGTGCACGTAGACGAAGCCCTTGGCGGCCGACTGGTCGAAGCTGTCGCCCTCGTCGTAGGTGGCCAGGTTGAAGTCGTAGAGGGACTCGGCGCTGCGCCGCCCGTTCACCGCGATGTGCCCGCCGTGCAACACCATCCGGATCTCCCCGGAGACGTGCTCCTGGGTCTTGGCGACGAAGCTCTCCAGCGCGGTCTTCAACGGCGAGTACCACAGCCCGTCGTACACCAGCTCGGACCAGCGCTGGTCGGTGTGCCGCTTGAACCGGGCCAGCTCGCGCTCGAGGGTGACGTGTTCGAGTTCGGTGTGCGCGGTGATCAGCACCATGGCCCCCGGCGCCTCGTAGATCTCGCGGCTCTTGATGCCCACCAGCCGGTCTTCGACGACATCGAGGCGCCCGACCCCCTGAGCGCCGGCCCGCTGGTTGAGCTCCTCGATGGCCTGCAGCATGGATACCGGCTCGCCGTCGATGGACACCGGCACCCCGCGCTCGAACCCGACGACCACCTCGTCGGGCGTGCTCCAGTTCAGCGTGGGGTCCTCGGTGTAGGCGTAGATGTCCTTGGTTGGGGCGTTCCAGAGGTGTTCCAGGAAGCCGGTTTCCACCGCGCGGCCCCACACGTTCTGGTCGATCGAGAACGGCGAGCGCTTGGTGACGTTGATCGGGATGGCGTTCTCCTCGGCGAACGCGATCGCCTTCTCCCGCGTCCACGCGTAATCGCGCACCGGCGCCAGCACCTCCAGATCCGGTGCCAGCGAGGCGAATCCGACCTCGAACCGCACCTGGTCGTTACCCTTGCCGGTGCAGCCGTGCGCGACGATGCTGCCGCCGTGCTCCCGCGCGGCCGCCACCAGGTGCTTGGCGATCAGCGGCCGGCTGATCGCCGACACCAGCGGGTAGCGGTCCATGTAGAGCGCGTTGTTCTGCACCGTGGGCAGGCAGTAGCCCTCGGCGAACTCGTCGCGGGCGTCGACGACCACGGCCTCCACGGCGCCGCAGTCCAGGGCGCGCTGACGTACGACCTCCATGTCTTCGCCGCCCTGGCCGAGGTCGATCGCCACGGCAACGACCTCGCGGCCGGTTTCCTTGCCGATCCAGCTGATCGCCACCGAGGTGTCCAGACCACCGGAATACGCCAGGATGACGCGTTCTGACATGGACCAATCTCCTTACGTTAAGTGAGGCTTTCCAGAGTCTTGGCGAGCTCGGCGCCGGTCATCGGCTCCCGGGCGGCCACGAAGACGGTGTCGTCGCCGGCGATGGTGCCGACCACGTACGGTAGTGCCACGCGATCGATGGCGCTGGCCAAATAGTCGGCCGCACCGGGCGGGGTGCGCAGCACCGCAAGGTTGGCGCTGGCGTCGGCGGAGACCAGGAGCTCGCTCAGCAGGCGGGAAAGCCGTGCCGTGCCGCCCGATACCCCGCGCACCGGGCTGCCGTCCTCCGGAACGATGTAGACGCCGACGCCACCGTCGGCGCCGCGCAACTTCACCGCGCCAAGCTCTTCGAGGTCCCGCGACAGCGTGGCCTGGGTGACGTCGATGCCTTCGTCGGCCAGCAGCGCCGCCAGTTCGCTTTGGCTGCGCACCGACGCCGACGACAGGATCGCCACGACGCGGGCCTGCCGGCCGGCGCGGGTGGTCTCGGGCGCGGCCTTCGAACCGCTGCGCGTCATCGCGCGCGCTCCAGCAGCCACACCAGCAGCGCCTTCTGCGCGTGCAGCCGATTCTCGGCCTCGTCCCACACCGCGCTGGCCGGCCCGTCCAGCATCTCGTCGGTGACCTCGTGGCCGCGATGGGCCGGAAGGCAATGCAGCACAATGGCTTCCGGATCCGCCAGGCCCAAGAGCCGCTGGTTGACCTGGAACGGCCGGAACGGCTTGACGCGGTCCAGCCCGTCGTCCTCCTGCCCCATCGACGTCCAGGTGTCGGTCACCAGTACGTCGGCGCCGGACGCGCCCGCGTCGGCGTCGGCGGTGATGGTCACCGAGGCGCCGGTGGCCTGGGCGCGCTGCTCGGCCGCGGCCACGAGCGCCGGGGCGGGCCCGAAGCCGTCCGGTGCGGCGACGGTGACGTGGATGCCGGCGGTCACCCCGCCGAGCATCAGCGAATGCGCCATGTTGTTGGCGCCGTCCCCGAAGTAGGTCAGCCGCTGGCCTTTTAGTGAACCCTTGCGTTCGGCGATGGTCTGCAGGTCGGCGAGCACCTGGCACGGATGGAACTCATCCGAGAGCGCGTTGACCACCGGCACCGTCGCGGTCGAGGCCATCGCCTCGAGCCGGTCCTGCCCGAACGTCCGCCAGACGATGGCGTCGACGTAGCGGGACAGCACCTGCGCGGTGTCCTGCAGGGTTTCGTCGCGGCCCAGTTGGGTGCTGCGGGCGTCGACGACCACGGCGTGCCCGCCGAGTTGGGCGATGCCCAGCTCGAAGGAGAACCGGGTGCGGGTCGAGTTCTTGTCGAAGATGACCGCGACCCCGCGCGGCCCCTCGAGGGGACGGCAGCCGAACGGGTCCTTCTTGAGTTCGGCGGCCAGCTGGAGGACCTCGGCCTGCTCGTCGGGCGTCAGATCGTCGTCACGCAGAAAATGTCGAGTCACGCTGCCTCCCCGGCGATATCGAGGATTCCCGGCAGGGCGGCGATGAAGTCCTCGATTTGGGCTTCGGTGATGATCAGCGGTGGCGCCAGCCGGATGACGTCGGGTCCGGCGGCGTTGATGAGGAACCCGGCGTCCCGGGCGGCCGCCTCGGCCTCCTTGGCCCGCGGCGCGGTCAGCGCGATGCCCAAGAGCAATCCGCGGCCGCGCACATGGTCGATCAGCGGGTGGCCGAGCGTTTCCATGCCGTGGCGCACCGCCTTGCCCAGCACCTCGGCATGCCGGACCAGGTCCTCGGCCGCCAGCACCCGCAGCACCGCCAGCGCCGCCGCGGTGCAGATCGGGTTGCCACCGAAGGTGCTGCCGTGCAGGCCGGGCGTCAGCAGGTCGGCGGCCGGCCCGACGGCCAGGCATGCGCCGATGGGCAGTCCGCCGCCGAGCCCCTTGGCCATGGTCACCACGTCGGGGGTGATGCCGTGGTGCTGGTGGGCGAAAAAGGCTCCGGTGCGGCCCATTCCGGTCTGCACCTCGTCGAGCACCAGCAGCGCGCCGTGCCGTGCGGTGATGTCCCGAGCGGTGACCAGGTAGCCCTCGGGCGGTACGACGACACCGCCCTCGCCCATGATCGGTTCGAGGAACACCGCCGCGGTGTCGTCACCGACCGCGGCGGCCAGGGCGTCGGCGTCTCCGTAGGGCACGTGCGTGACCTCACCCGGCAGCGGCTCAAACGGGGCCTGTTTGGCCGGCTGCCCGGTCAGCGCCAGCGCGCCCATTGTCCTGCCATGAAATGCGCTTTGCGCGGCAACCAGTTTCGTGCGTCCGGTGAGGCGGGAGATCTTGAACGCCGCCTCGTTGGCCTCGGCGCCCGAGTTGCAGAAGAACACTCGCGTCGGGGTGTCGGCACCCAGCAGCGCGACCAGTTCTTCGGCCAACGCGATGCCAGGTTCGCTGGCGTAGAGGTTCGAGGTGTGGCCCAGCGTCGACATCTGGTGCGTCACTGCCTCGATGACCGCGGGATGGCGATGGCCGAGGACGTTGACCGCGATACCACCGAGCAAGTCGAGGTAGGCTTTGCCGTCCACGTCGGTGACGACGGCGCCGTCGCCGCCGGAAAGGGCCACCGGCGGCGTGCCGTAGTTGTTCATCATCACGGCTTCCCACCGCTGCTTAAGCGCCTCGTTGTTGGTCACGCGCTCACCACCTTGGTGCCGGTCCCGGCGTCGGTGAAAAGTTCAACCAGCACAGAGTGTCTGACCCTTCCGTCGATGACGTGCGCGCTTGGGACTCCCCCTGCGACCGCTCGGAGACAGGCCTCGATTTTGGGAATCATCCCCGCCTCCAGCGTGGGCAGCAGTTGCGTCAACGTGGCGGAATCGATTTCGCTGACCAACGAGCCGGGGTCGGGCCAGCTGGTGTACAGGCCTTCGACGTCGGTCAGCATCAGCAGCTTTTCGGCCCGCAGGGCTTCGGCCAGCGCCGCCGCGGCGGTGTCGGCGTTGATGTTGTGCACCACACCGTCCGCGTCCGGCGCCAGCGTCGAGACCACCGGGATGCGACCTGCCGCAATGAGATCCAGCACCGCGACGGTGTTGACCTTGCCGACGTCGCCGACCAGGCCGATGTCGGTGGCCACCCCGTCGACGGTGACGCTGCGGTGCACGGCGGTGAACAGTTGCGCGTCCTCGCCGGTGATGCCGACGGCATAGGGACCATGGGCGTTGATCAGGTTCACCAGTTCGCGGCCCACCTGCCCGAACAGCACCATCCGCGCCACGTCGAGCACTTCCGGTGTGGTGACCCGGAAGCCTCCCTTGAAGTCGCCTTCGATGCCGAGCCGGCGCAGCATGGCCGTGATCTGCGGACCGCCGCCGTGCACGACGACGGGATGGATGCCGCAGTTGCGCAGGAACGCCATGTCGGCCGCAAAGGCGTGTCGCAGCGCGTCGTCGGTCATGGCGTTGCCGCCGTATTTGATGACGACGATCTTGCCGTGCAACTGCTTGAGCCAGGGCAGGGCTTCGGCCAGCACCTGGGCCTTGACTCCGGTGGGCAACGCGTCGGTATTGACGGTCATGAGCTGTAGGCCGAATTCTCTTCGACGTAGCCGTGTGAAAGGTCGGTGGTCCGGATGGCGGCAGAGGCGTCGCCGACGCGCAGGTCGACGGTGATGTCGATGTCGGGCGCCGACAGGTCCACTTCGCGGGCCCCGCGAGTGCCGGCGCCGTCAACGAACACAGGGAATCCGTTGAACGCCACTGTGATCAGCTCCGGATCTAAGGTGACCGGCGCCATGCCGACGGCCGCGAGGACGCGGCCCCAGTTCGGGTCGGACCCGAACACCGCCGTCTTGACCAGGCTGTCGCGGGCGATCACTCGTGCGGCGGTCACCGCGTCCTCCTCGGACGCCGCACCCGTCACGGTCACGGTGACCCGCTTGGTGACGCCTTCGGCGTCGGCCTGCAGCTGGGCGCACAGGTCGTCACACACCCGCAGCACGGCCTCGTCCAGTTCGGCCTGCGACGGGGCAACCTCGCTGGCCCCCGACGCCAGCAGCAGGACGGTGTCGTTGGTCGAGCAGCAGCCGTCGATGTCGAGCCGGTCGAAGGTGCGGGCGGTCGCGCGGCGCAGCGCCCGGTCGAGCGCGGCGGGCTCGGCGGCCGCGTCGGTGGTGAGCACGCACAGCATGGTGGCCAGCGACGGGGCCAGCATGCCCGCGCCTTTGGCCATCCCACCGACGGTCCAGTTGTCGGGATGATGCAGCGCAACCTGTTTGGGCACCGTGTCGGTGGTCATGATCGCCTGGGCGGCATCGTCGCCGCCACCGAGTCCGCCGGCCATCTGCTGGACGATCTCGCGCACACCGGCGAGCACCTTTTGCATCGGCAGCCGGTCGCCGATCAACCCGGTGGAGCAGACCGCGACTTCGATGGGCCCGGTCTCGGTCCCCCAGTCCGACAACGCGGCGGCGACGGCCTCCGCGGTGGCGTGGGTGTCCTGGAAGCCGCCGGGTCCAGTGCACGCGTTGGCGCCGCCGGAGTTCAGGATCACCGCGCGGAGGTGCCCGGTGGTCAGCACCTGCTGGGTCCACAGCACCGGCGCGGCTTTGACCTGGTTGCGGGTGAGGACCCCGGCGGCGGCGTAATCGGGTCCTTCGTTGAAGACCAGGGCGAGGTCTCGCTTGCCGGACGCCTTGATGCCGGCGGCGATGCCGGCGGCCCGGAATCCGGCTGGGGCGGTAACACCCTGCTCGCGCAGCAAAGCTGCCGCGGCGGCTGTGTGGGTCATGGCGCGACTCCGACCACCGAGAGGCCCTCCGTCTCGGGCCAACCCAGCGCCAGGTTCATCGACTGCACCGCGGCGCCACCGGTGCCCTTGACCAGGTTGTCGATCGCGGCGATCGCGACGAAGGTCTGGGCCGCCTCGTCCAACGCGACGGCGATGTGCGCCGCGTTGCTGCCGATGACCGCGCCAGTCCGCGGCAGCTGACCTTCAGGCATCAGGTAGATGAAAGGCTCGCCGTCGTAGGCCTTTTCGTAGGCCGCGCGCAGCTGAGACAATGGCGAGCGGGTGCGCGCGGTGCAGGTGGCCAGGATGCCGCGCGACGTCGGGATGAGCACGGGGGTGAACGACACCGTCACGTCACCCTCGGTGACTGCTCGCAGCCCTTGGATGATCTCGGGGGTGTGCCGGTGGGCACCGGCGATGTTGTAGGCCCGCGCCGACCCGATGACCTCCGAGCCGAGCAGGTCGGTCTTGGCGGCGCGACCGGCTCCGGAGGTGCCGCTGACGGCCACCACCGTGACGGCAGGATCGATCAGGTCCTCGGCCACCGCGGGCCATAACGCCAGCAACGCCGCCGTCGGGTAACAGCCGGGAACCGCGATGCGCCGCGCATCGCGGAGCCGCTCCCGTGCGCTGGGGAGTTCCGGCAGCCCGTAGGGCCAGCTGCCGGCATGCGGGGATCCGTAGAACCGCTCCCAGGCGGCGGCGTCGGTGAGCCGGAAGTCGGCGCCGCAGTCGATGATCAGGGTTTCGTCGCCGAGTCGTTCGGCCAGCGCCGCCGAATGCCCGTGCGGCAAGGCCAAAAACACAACGTCGTGGCCCGCGAGCACGGACAGGTCCGTGGGCTCGACCACTCGCTGCGCCAGCGGGGTCAGGTGCGGATGGTGCTCACCCAGCGTGCTGCCGGCGCTGGCTGCGGCGGTCACCGCGCCGATGGCGAGTCGGTCCTCGGTGTAGGCGGGATGCCCGAGCAGCAGCCGTAGAATCTCACCGCCCGCATAGCCGCTGGCCCCGGCAACCGCCACCTTCAGAACGTCGGCCATTTCGACGATTCTGCATGGGTATGCAGTAGTTTGCAAATCCATGCGATCCCGCCCTGATGCGGACGTGCAGCGCCCCGGAGCGCCATATCGGTTCGGGCTTCGCTTCTACACAAGTACCGACAGGTCTCCGCCGGGGCGCCGGGGCTGTAGCGGGTCTAGGCGGCTGCACCGATGCCCGGGCTCGCATGCAAGGCGGTTTGGAGGGAGAGTCCCAGGTCGTTCAGGGCCACTTCCAGAGATGTGGTGAGAGCACCACCAGTCTGGGCGATCCCAGACAAGGCGCCCTCGAGTCCTATTGCAAGCAACTCACTGGTTTGGAACAGCCCGGGGAACGCGACCCCGACGCTCCCGGCCAGACCGCCGGCGAGCGCGTCCGCCACCGCCTGGGTGGGTGTTGGCCCAGATTGTCGCCAGCGCTCCACCGGTCTGCGCCAGCCCCGCCAGGCCGGCGCCCACGCTGCCCCCGAGAGCTTCGACGGAAGTGACCAGACCCGCGAGGCCGCCGGTAAGGCCACCCGCCAGGGCCCCGCCGGCCTGTAGCAGGCCGTTCAGCGCACCACCGAGGCTGGCCCCCTGACAGCGCAGCATCGATCGACAGCATCAGGCTGGGAAGGGATAGCGTCGGCGAGGCGGCAATGAAGTTAGCGGCCAGGGTCTCGCCCGTCTGGATCGCCGCGTTCAGGCCCGCCCCGATGTTGGCTGCCAGGTTACCCAGCCCCGCACCGAAGTGCGCCGCCAGCGTCTCGCCGGTCTGAATCAGCCCGGACAGGTTGGCGCCCACGTTCAGGCTGCCCGACAACATCGCGTTCAGCGACGCGCTCAACCCATTCAGCGCCGCACTCAACTCCACACCCAGCGAACCCAGGTTAGGCAGCGAGATCGGCGGCAGCCCCAGACCCCCCGAGAGCCCACCGGTCAGCGCCAGCCCCAGGTCGGCGCCGATCGCCGGCAGGTTGGGCAGCCCGACTGGCGGCAACCCCGGCAACCCCGGCAACGTCAACGAGAACGGCGGCCCAGTCCGGGCTTCCGGGGGCTAGGCGGTGAACGCTTCCGCTAGCGCTTCAGGCGCATAATCCACCAGCGCGGGAATGAGGCCGCCCACAGGTGGACCCGTCACTGTGACGGTATTGAACAGGGGCGCACCAGGCACCGTCGCCGTCACATAAAGGGGCTGGAGAGGAACGAGGAGCCCGGTGACGGGGATGTTCGCCGTCACTGAAAATCCAGACAGCGGCAGGCTCACCGAAAGCGTCTGTTCGCCATTGAGCAACGCGTTGGCGACGGTGGCGGGCGCGTCGAAGAGCGCGGTGGCCACAGCCAGCGGGTTGCCGGCCAGTATCGCGCTGGATATTTCTGCGCCGGTTGCTGTGATCGCGCTGCTTACGTTGACCTGAGCGCCCAAAGCATCGAAGGCCAGGAGTTCCGGTAGCCCGATGCCAAGCGCAAGTGATGCGCCCGACGAGTTCAGAGATGTTATGGATAGCGATACCGGGGCGCTAACGGCGGAAACCACTTTTGCGAAGCCCAGCCCAATTTGTCCGGGTACGGTGGCGATCGACATCGGGTTTCCACTCGCCAGCGACGTGGCAAGCAGCTCGGGATAGCCGGTGCCCGCGCGGATCAGGGCAGGCGCCGTCTGGGTAACCCAGTCGTTGCCGAGGCTCTGCACATTGGCGAAGGTATTCGCGATCAGGCTTTGATACGGGCCGACGACATTGCCACCGGACGCGGCAGCGCCGGTAGCGGCCGCCGCGGCGGTCTGCATCGACGACTCCGCTCCCAACAGCGTCCGCGCGGGCGCATTCAGCGTGTTCGCCACGGTCTGCTCCGCGTTGGCGGCCTCGGCGCCGACATAAGCAGCCGCGGTTCCGTTTAACAAATTGACGAATTGCGCATGAAACGCCGCCGCTTGTGCCCCGATAGCGTGGTATTCCTGACCGAAGGCCCCGAAAAGCGCCGCGACCCCCGCCGATATCTCGTCCTCGGCCGCCGCCATTACGGACGTCGTGGGACCGGCTGCCGCCGCGGTCGCCTCGCTTAGCGTCGAATGAATACCCGCCAAATCTTGCGCCGCTGTTGTCACCATGTCCGGCGTCGCCAATACATAAGACATGTCTATCTCCCGTCGACTCACCGCGTTCGGCCGAAGACCATTGAGGCAATGAGCGTAAGCGCAAATCGTTCACGCGCGCGGGAGATTCGTTTTTTCGTTATCTCGTGTCGGCGGTTATTCGTAGTGCGGGTCGCCACGTCCGAAAGAATTGCGGCACCCGAACCTCGGGCTTGCCAACATGGCGAGGCAACTGCGGACACGCGCCTCTCGACGCCACGTCCGTGACGACTGCGACTAGGAAATTGCCGATGCCAGTTGCTCGGGTGCGTAGACGAGCAGGCCGGTGGCGAGTCCACTGATCGGCGTGCCGCCGACGGGAACGGTAAGCGATCCAATCAGAGGAAGACCCGATATCGATGCGGTATACGAAGTCTGAGGGACGAGAAGTCCGTCCAGTGGAAGGTTCACAACAGCGGGATACCCGTCGATATCAAAACTTAGAGGCAGCGTCGATTGGCCGTTGAGGAAGGCGTTGGCGATATAGGCCGGGCTATCGGCGAGCGTCGTAATCGCCCCGATCGGGTCACCCGTTTGCAACTGGCCGACGAATTGCGTCAAGCTGGCGGACGTTGCATCAAGGGCGTTGAGCGGCCCCCCCAGCGCCTCGATGGTGAGCGCCGTCGGCAATCCGGCATAGGCGTCGACCGTGGCGTTCACAATAAGAGTCGGAGGTAGAGGCAAGGGCCTGAGAGTGACCGTCACGAACGCCTGCGCTGTCAAAGACGTATCTGTGAGCGTGTTGATTACGTTGGTCGCGTTCTGTGAGATCTGCGCCGCGATGGAACCGGCCGGCAGCAGGTTGGTCAAGTTCTGAGCCATCATTCCCGGAATGGAGAATATCGGATTCAAATCCGCCAAGGTTCCCGTCAGGGCGACATTGGCGTTGACGCCCGGGGCCACCAAAACATTGCCCGTGCTGGTGACATCCAAGCCGGTGACAAAGAGGCCCAGGAATCCCCCCGTGACGTCGCTAAAAGCCCCGCCGATATTGCCCGCCATGAGCTGCTGCCAGGCGGATTGGAAGGCCGCGGGCAACGCCTCCAGGCCGATAAGGAAGTCATGGCCCGCGTTCTGCAGCGACGTGGCGATGATGTTCGCGTAGGTGATCTGGTTGTGAATGAACTGCTGAATGTAGGGCGCCGGGTTGAAGGCCAGCAACCCCTGCAGTCCGGCCTGGATATTCGCTGGCATGTTTGCCAACACGGTCGGGAAGTTCTGAATGAGATATTGGAAGTCCGCGGCGATCGTGTTCGCGTAGCCCGTCGCGTTCGTGATGATCTGGTGCAGGAAGGGCGCCGGGTTGGCGGATATGCCGGTGCCCAGTGTTTGCAGGTTGGCGATCGTGTCTTCGAAGAGGGTTTGATACGGGCCTCCGGTGCTGCCGGTGCTGGCGCCGGCATGCAGAAGTCCGGGCGCCAGCGCACTTCCACAGGACTGCAACGTTGTCGGCAGAGCCGCGATTTCCCTCGAGAGTGTTTGCAAGCCGGTCCCGATCGGGGCCGTAAGGAGCGAGAACGCGTTACCGTTTTCCAGAGCGGTAGCAACGCCGTTGAGGCTGGAGACCAACGATCCGCCGCCAAGGCCCCCCAGGAGCGAGCCCACAGGCGCTCCGCCACCGAAACCGCCCAGCAGCGAGCCGACTGTCCCGCCCCCAAGGCCGCCGAAGAGCGAGCCGCCCGGCGTCCCGCCACCAAGACCGCCCAAGAGCGAGCCCACTGTGCCGCCCCCAAGGCCACCGAGGATCGGGAAGGCAGCCGGGTGCACAGCGCTCACGCTCGAGGCAAAGGCCGCGGCAGCGCCGCCGCTCGTGCTGGTTGCCGCGCCCAGCAATCCCTGCACGGGCGCCGTCACCTGGCTCGCAAGGGCCTGCTCGGCGTTGGCGACCTCGGTGCTCAGGTAGGCGCCGGCGCCCGCGTTCAACAGGTTGACGAACTGCGCGTGAAACCCCTGCGCCTGGGCGCTGAGGACCTGGTACTCCTGGCCGAACGAGTTGAATAACGCGGCGACCCCGGCCGACACCTCGTCCTCGGCGGCGGCCGCAACCCCCGTAGTGGGCGCCGCAACCGATGCACTGGCGTCTTCCAGCGTCGAGTGGATGTTTGACAGATTCTGGGCCGCCGACTGCACCGAGTCCGGCGCAACCTGAAACGACATGTCCATCTCCCATCGAGCTGTGCGACGGTCACTGCGTTAGCACCCAGGAAAATTAGCTTAATAGCACCTTCGCGCGCGCGAGCAAGAACCGAAAATTCTTGTTCTCGCCTTCAGTTTAAGCCCCGTCAAACCGCAGCATTGCAGCAGATTTAACGGGGGTCACGCATCGAAACTGGAGGCCAACCGCACCGTCGTGGCCCTCGACGACTACACAGTGGGTGTAATCACCCGACTCGAGCTCACGCCTGAAGCTCAGTGAGCCGGGGATGAAGCCACCGATTTGCGTGCCCGGGAGCGGCCCCACAGGTCGCTGATCACGGGACCGTGCGGCGTGAGCAGGCCGTCCAGCGGAAGCGAAGCCGTCGTCTGCGTGGTGAGGAGGCGCCTCTATGTTGACCGTCAGCTTCGGCAGATTTATCAGCGTTTCGCCATTGAGGAAGCCGTTCGCAATGGCGGCGGGCGTCGAGAATTGCCGCGACGGCCAGGGACACGTTTCTGGCTTGCAATGCGCTGGTAAACGCAGTCGTGCTGGAATTGAGTGCGCTGAGGGGCGTTGATCGGCGCACCGATCCCGTCGAAAAGGACCTGTAGCGGCAAGCCAAAGGTGATACCGAGGTTTTGCGGATTCGGGCGTGGACCCGAAGTTGGTGAATGCGTTGGACAGATTAGTGAAGTCCTGCGCGATATGTGCGGGGATCGAACCCTTGGGCAGCAGGTCGCCCGACCGGGCCCATCGGAACCACAGGAATCTCTGAATTGGTCCAATCGAATAAACACTTCCTGGGAAGCCGGGGAGAAAGACGTTTTCTATGCCCTCCTGGTTACGGTCCGGAACAGCCGGAAAAGCGCTGCGACCCAACAGCGCTGGTCAACGGACCGCTAGGCGCGCAGTTCGGCGCCCACCGCCTCGGCGGCGCGGCGCACCGCGGCATCGCGCGCCGCGCTGGCGTCGTCCTCGGTCAGCGTGCGATCCGGCGCGCGGAAGCGCAGCGCGAACGTCAGCGATTTGCGATCCTCGCCGATCTGCGGGCCGGTGAAAACGTCGAACAGTTGAATGTCTTCCAGCAGTTCGCCCGCGCCCTCGCGGACGGCGTCCGCCACGGCCTGGGCCGGGACGTGCGTGGCCACCACGAGGCTGACATCCTGGAACACGGCGGGGAACGGCGAAACCCTGGGTGCCGGTAAAGCCTCGACGATGGGAATCGCATCGAGGTTGAGCTCCATCGCGCAGGTGCCATTGGGCAGGCCGGAGCGCTCGATCACGGCGGGGTGCAACTGCCCCGCGTAACCGACGGTCGTTTCCCCGACGAGCACTTCGGCGCACCGACCCGGATGCCACGGCAGGTACTGGGCCGCCCGCAGCGTGACGTCAATTCCGCTGGCGCGCGCCACGATTCGCGCCGCCTCGAACGCGTCGGCGGCATCGACCGGGCGGCCGGGTCCCCAGGGGCCTCGGGGTTCGCGCAGGCCGGCCAGCACGGCGGCGACGTGTTGCGGTTGGCGGGGCAGCGACGCGTCGAGCAGGGCGATCTCGCCGTCGGTGGGCCGCCGGTGCACCGGGATGAGGTCGACGGCGCGGGTTTCCTCGGTCGGCCAGACCACCTGCGCCAGCGAATACAGTGCGACGTCGACGAGGCCCCGAGACACGTTGCGGCCCAACGCCTCCAGCAAGGCGGGCAGCAAGGTGGTCGCCAGGTGCGGGCGGTCGGCCTCCAGCGGGTTGAGCACGTGCGTTGTGGTACGTCGCGGGTCGTCGGCCGGCAAACCCCACAGATCGAACACGCCGGCATGCAAAAACGGCGTCGGCAAAACCTCGACGTAGCCGGATTGCGCGAGCGACTTTCCGATGGCGCGGCGCCGCTTTTGCACGGCGGTAAGCCCCCGGCCCGCCGGAGCCGCCGGCAGCACCGACGGGATCACCTCCAGTCCCTCGAGCCGCAGCACCTCCTCGACGAGGTCGGCGGGCTGCACGAGGTCCGGTCGCCAACTCGGCGGCGTCACCGTCAGCGCGTCGCCCTCGTCGACCAGCAGTCCCCCGATTTGCGCTAACCGCTTGGCGGCGGTACCCGGTGGGTAGGCCACCCCGGCGAAGCGGTCCGGCAGGTCGGCGGCGATCCGGATCGGCGGCAGTGACCAGTCATCATACGGCGGAGCACCCCGCCAGTCGGTAAGGCGTTCCGACACCGCTCCCCCGGCGACGTCGACGAGCAGGGTGGCGCACCGGTCCAGTGCGGCCACCGAAATGGCCGGATCTACCCCGCGCTCGTAGCGGCGGGCGGCCTCGCTGGGCAAGTGCAACCTGCGCTGCGTGCGCGATATCGCGGCCGGGTCCCACACCGCCGCCTCCAGCAGCACGTCGGTGGATTCGGCGCGCACCTCGGTGCTCGCCGCTCCCATCACGCCGCCGATCGCCGCGGTCGCCGCGTCGTCGACGATCAGGACATCAGCCGGGTCGAGCCGGCGCTCGATGTCATCGAGGGTGACGACGGTCTCGCCTGGCTCGGCGAACCGCACACCGAAGCCGCCGGTGATGCGGTCGCAGTCGTGGGCGTGCATGGGGTGGCCCAATTCCAGCATCACGTAATTGGTCACGTCGACCGCCGGGGACGTGGCGCGGATGCCGCAGAGCAACAGCCGGCGCTGCAGCCACCAGGGCGAGACGGCGGTGGGATCGATCCCCGCGACCGGGCGGAGCGCGAACCGGCGGACGCCGGTGTCGGCCTGCACGCTCAGCGGCCAAGCCTCGCCGTCGGCCGGCAGCGGCTTGATGTCGGCCGGGTCGACGAAGTTCAGGTCGTACGCACAGGCGATCTCGCGGGCCAACCCGCGCACCGACATGCAGTAACCGCGATCGGGGGTGATCGCCAGGTGGAACACGACATCGTCGAGTCCGAGCACCGCGGCCGCGTCGGCTCCCGGATCGGCGGCGCCGGGTGGCAGCACCAAAATCCCCGAATGGTCTACGCCCAGATTGAGTTCGGCGGCCGAGCAGATCATGCCGTCGGAGTTGCGGCCGTAGGTCTTGCGCGCCGTGATGGCGAACCCGCCGGGCAGGGTGGTCCCGGGCAGCGCCGCCACCACCAGATCGCCGACCTCGAAATTTGTTGCCCCACAGACAATTTCGCGCTGCTCATCCGTGCCGACGTCCACCAGGCAGGCTCGGATCGGCTTCTTGAGGCCGGTGAGCTCCTCGATATCGGTCACCCGCGCGACGGTCAGCGGGCCGTCGACCGGCCCGAGGGTCTGCACTTCCTCGACTTCGTGGCCGATCCGCACCAGCGTCTGCGCCAGATCCGCGGGAGCGACGTCCCAGCCCGGAGCTCCGGCGTTCACGACCTCGCGCAGCCAGCTGTAGGGAACGCGCATCAGGCACCCACCCCGAAGGGCAGCGAAAACCGGACATCGCCCTCGACCATGTCGCGCATGTCGGGAATGCCGTTGCGGAACTGCAGGGTGCGCTCCAGGCCCATGCCGAAGGCGAACCCGGAGTAGACATCGGGGTCGATTCCCGCGGCGCGCAACACGTTTGGATGCACCATGCCGCAGCCGCCCCACTCGACCCAGTCGGCGCCGCCCTTCTTGTTGGCGAACCAGACGTCGACCTCGGCGGACGGCTCGGTGAACGGGAAGAAGTGCGGCCGGATCCGGGTGCGCGCCGAGGGGCCGAACTCGGCGCGCGCGAACGCATCCAACGTCCCGCGCAGGTGCGCCATCGACAGGCCGCGGTCCACCGCCAACCCTTCGACCTGGTGGAACACCGGCGTGTGGGTGGCATCGAGTTCGTCGGCGCGAAACGTGCGGCCGATGGAGACGATGTAGACCGGCAGCTCGTGGGCCAGCAGGGTTCGCACCTGCACGGGTGAGGTGTGGGTGCGCAGCAGCTGACGCGAATCCTCCGGCGCGATGTAGAAGGTGTCCTGCTCGCTGCGGGCGGGGTGGTCGGCGGGGAAGTTGAGCGCGTCGAAGTTGAACTGCTCGGTTTCGACCTCCGGACCCTCGGCCACTTCCCAGCCCATGGCGATGAAGGTGTCGGCGACGTGCTCGGCCAATATCGTGATCGGGTGGCGGGCGCCGGTCGGCTGCCGAGTCGACGGCAACGTCACGTCGATGCCCTCGGCGACCAGCACCGCGGCGTCGCGCTCGGCGCGCAGTGCCACCAACCGCGCGTCGTAGCTGCGTTGGGCCTCGGCGCGCGCGGTGTTGACGCGCTTGCCGGCGTCCGCGCGCTCGTCCTTGGGGAGGGTGCCCAGCGCTTGTCGTGCCAGCGCCAGCGGCGAGCGGTCGCCCAGCTGCTCGGTCTTGATGCGCGCCAGCGTCTCCAGGTCGTCGGCGAGCGCGATGGCCTGCTCGGCGGCGCTGACCGCTTGGGCCAAGGCCTCCGGCGACAGGTCGACGGGTTGATCACCCACGCGGCGGCACACTCCTTGCTGACGAAGCTGATGCGACTGGCTGGACGTGCCGATCATAGTGACCCGGCGCATGCCACTCGGCGCACGCTGCACCGAACGCGCGGACGCAGATTGGGGACGGACGCTTAGCCGACCACGACCGGCTCGGCACCGGTCAGCGTTTCTTCCGCTACCGGCGGAAGCGGTAGCGACCTACGGGCCGTGGCGAATTTAGCCACCTTGTAGGCCACGAACGCGCCGAGCAGACCGAACGCCGGCGCGGCGGCCATGGTGCCCCAGTGGTGAGCGAGCATCAGGAAGCCGAAGCCCGAGGACGCCGCCAGCATCAGACGGCGCACCGGCGTCCAGTGGATCGGCTGCCGGAATCGGGAGGATACGAGAACGCCGAGGATGACGGCGACGGTGTGACCTGCATCGGTGAAGTCGCTCCCGATGATCGCCGCGGCCACTCCCGCCGCTACCCACCAGCCGACCCAGGCCGCCCGCCAGCGCTGGGGAATCACCGCGGTCATCGCTCCGAGCACCGCGAGGGCGCCGTAGCTCATCCCCACGTCGCTGGCTCGGGTAACCGACAGCGGCAGCCAGCCGAACTCGACCGCCGCGGCCAGAGCCGCCGCCACCAGCAGCGTCGCGCCGATGTGGCCGACGACGAACGCCACCATCAGCCGGATGGTGCGCAAATGCAGCTCGGCCAGGGCAAGCAGGCACGTCAGGAAGGGCAACCAGAAGTACAGCGGGCCAGCGTCGACCACCAGCGCGCTGCCCAGCAGGGTGCCCAGGTGTCCGTGCGCCAGATTGTGCACGTTGGTGCTGGCACGCTGGACGATCACGTCATGCGCGTGCGGGCCGAGCGCCAAAATGACGCAGCTGATCGCGAGGAGCGCAGCCGCGTACCCCAAAGTGAACTGGACCCGGGCAAGCCGGGACAAGATGCCCCCGATCATTGACACCAATTATGGTTGCGGATTTGTTTCGGGAATGTCATCGGAGGCTGTTAACTCCCTAAGAGTCTTGAGGCGATATATCGCCAGGTCTGGGGGGATGCCTGCGCTTCTGTGCGCAAACACCGGTTTACGTGCACGTTTGGCGACGATGCCCAACGCGTCCAGCTCGCTCTGTGGTATCAGGTCCAACGTCGCGCTGGACACCATGATTCCGCCTTTGGTGGCCCGTTCCATCACACGGGCGGCGACGTTGACGTCCACACCGAGCCAGTCCGCCGCCAGCCGCTGCGGCCGCCCCGTGTGAATCCCGACGCGCATGCATGGCGTGTACCCCGCCACGTCGACCGTTTTCAGCGCCTCCTTGGCGACCAGCACCGCCCGTAGCGCGACCACCGGGTCGCGGAATACCGCCATGATGCCGTCGCCCATGCGTTTGACGATGTGCCCGCCGGCGTCCAGCAGCGGTGGCTCGACGGCCCGCGCGACCTGGCGCAATAGGGCAAGGACCGCCTCGTCACCGGCCTGCAGCGACCACGTCGAGAAACCGACCAGGTCGGTGAAGACCAGCGTCACCTCGGGGTTGGCCGGCCGTCTAGAAACCGCCTCGGTCAGCGCCTGCCACATCTGCAACACGCCGAGACTCACCTCGCGCGACACCGCGTCGCGATCCCCGAGCAACCGGTCGGCGGCTCGCGCCGCCGCGCGCGGACCGCCCTCGCCCGCGGTGGACAGCGGATCGCCGAACTCGGGGTCGCCGGGCAGCACCCGTCGCGCGCGCCGGATGAACGCCACAGCCCCGGGGCTGCGATTTCTGGTTTTGAACCACTGCGTCGCGCTGTGCACCGACACCGGAGAACGCCCTGGCGGCTCGGGCGGCGTCACCGGTTCTTCGGACTCGCCCGGGTCCGGACCGCGACGCGCGAGTTCCACGCCGCCAGGTTATTTCGTTTCGGCGGAGCCAGGCAATCGCGGTGCCGCCGTTTGTGTCACATCTCGCACCAAACTCGTTGATCACAACGTTGCAACAGTCAGATGGAACCTCGGTAACACCATCGCGCGCGGGGGCCCAAATCGTAGACAACGTGCGTTGTCAAAGTTATCGTGAGCGCAGTCAGAGTAGGAGGCCGCGATGACTGCCGCATCCACTACTTCCACTGATCCCCTCGGACCAGACTCACTCACCTGGAAATACTTCGGCGACTTGCGCACCGGAATGATGGGTGTGTGGATCGGCGCGATCCAGACCATGTATCCGGAACTGGGTGCGGGAGTCGAAGAGCATTCGATCCTGCTGCGCGAGCCTTTGCAGCGGGTGGCCAGGTCGGTGTACCCGATCATGGGCGTGGTCTACGACGGCGACCGGGCCGCTCAGACCGGCCAGCAGATCAAGGGCTACCACAACACGATCAAGGGCGTCGATACCGCGGGACGCCGTTACCACGCGCTGAATCCGGAGACTTTCTACTGGGCGCATGCCACGTTTTTCATGTTGGTCATCAAGGTCGCCGAGTACTTCTGCGGCGGCTTAACCGAGGCCGAAAAGCGACAACTGTTCGACGAACACGTCCAGTGGTACCGCATGTACGGCATGAGCATGCGGCCGGTGCCGAAAACTTGGGAGGATTTCCTGGAGTACTGGGACCGGGTCTGCCGCGAGGAGTTGGAGATCAACCAGGCGACCCTCGACATCTTCCAGATGCGGATTCCCAAGCCGAAGTTCGTCCTCGTGCCGACGCCGATCTGGGACCAGCTGTTCAAGCCATTGGTGGCCGGCCAGCGCTGGATCGCGGCGGGCCTCTTCGAGCCCGCGGTTCGGGAGAAGGCGGGCATGCATTGGACACCGGGCGACGAGGTCCTGCTGCGCCTCTTCGGCAAGGTGGTCGAGCTGGCTTTTCTGGGGGTTCCTGACGAAATCCGGCTGCATCCAAGGGCTTTGGCCGCCTACCGCCGCGCTGAGGGACGGATCCCGACCCACGCGCCGCTGGTGGAGGCTCCGGCGTTCATGGCACCGCCGCGTGACCGCCGCGGGCTGCCGATGCATTACTTTCCTCCCCGGCCCAAAGTCGCTTTGGACCCTGCGAAGGTGCTGATGGAACGCACCGGCTCCCTGATGCACACCACGCTTTCCCTGGCCGGCCTGCGGCCCGCCCGGGGCCGAGCCAAGAAGGCCGCTTAAGCGCCGTCGAGTCTGCGATGAGGGCGCGATCCCCGGGCTTGGGGCGGCCCTGCACGCAGAGTCGAATCCCTCACCGCAGACTCGGCAGTCGGGCCAGCGGTCAAACGCTCGCCCATTCGAAATGGTTCTCCGAAAAAGGTGCACTGTCGCTCGTAGGCGGGCGAAAAGTGCGTCGCCTCCTCAGCCGATACGCCTGTGGCAGATGAGACAGGCCGCAAGGCCGCTCAGCGGAAGCAGCCCAACGCTTGCGCGCTCTGGTAGAGGCAGATGGCCGCCGCGGCGCCCACGTTCAGGCTCTCGGCGCCGCCGGCCATCGGGATGCGCACGCGGTGGTCGGCCTGGTCCGCCAGGCCGGCCGGCAGACCGTGCGCCTCGGGCCCGAGCAGCCAGGCCGTCGGCGCGGCGAGTCCGACCTCATCGAGGCGCCGCTCGCCGTCCACCGTGGTGGCCAGCACCTGCAACCCCGCGGCGCGCATGGAGGCGACGGCGGCCTGCGCGTCGGGTTCGACGACGACGGGAATCGAGAAGATGCTGCCGGTCGAGGCGCGCAAACACTTGCCGTTGTACGGGTCGACGCTGTGCCCGGCCAGGATCACCGCCCCTGCGCCCATGGCATCGGCGATGCGAATGAGTGTGCCCGCATTGCCCGGCTCGCTGATCTCCACAGCGACCGCGACCAGCCGGGGCGAGCTGGCCATCACGTCCTCCAGGCGGGTCGCGGGCATCTCGCACACCGCAACCAGCCCGGTGGGGGTGACGGTGTCGGAGAGAGCCTTGGCGGCCCGCTCGCTGACCGGATGGATCGGGCACTGCAGCGTGGCCAGCAACGGCGCGTGCCGCTGCCCGGCGGGCTCGGTGACGAACACCTCCCGGACCAGCCCGCGAGCCGACGCCGCCGCCACAAGGTTGGGGCCCTCGGCGAGGAAGAGTCGCGCTCGCCGGCGGCCGACGTGGCGATGCAGCTTGATCGCCGCCGCCACCCTGGCCGAGCGTTCGGTGAGCACCCCGGGCTAGGCAGCCTCTCCCGAATCCGACGGAGCGTTGAGGTCGTCGGGCAGTGCCGCCCGGGCGACGTCCACGAGCGCGCTGAACGCTGCCGGGTCGGTGACCGCGATGTCGGCCAGATTCTTGCGGTCCACTTCTACACCGGCGGCTTTGAGGCCCTGGATCAGCCGGTTGTAGGTGATGTCATTGGCGCGGGCAGCCGCGTTGATCCGCGAAATCCACAACTTGCGGAACTCGCCCTTGCGCGCACGGCGGTCACGGAAGGCGTAGTTCAGCGAATGCAGCTGCTGCTCTTTGGCTTTGCGATAGAGACGGGACCGCTGGCCGCGATAGCCCTTCGAGGCCTTGAGGACCGTGCGCCTCTTCTTGTGGGCGTTAACCGCCCGCTTCACGCGTGCCATGGTTGTTCCTACTCTCGTTCAGGCAGTGAATGGTTCTTAAGGTCTGGTGCCGGTCATCCGGCGCGGTGGTCAGCCGTTCAGCAACGAGTTGACGCGCTTGGTGTCGTTGGCTGAAACCGTCGTACGGCCGGCCAGCCGCCGGGTTCGTTTGGTCGGCTTGTGCTCGAGCAGGTGCCGGCGATTGGCTTTCTCGCGGAGAATCTTTCCGGTCGCGGTGCGCCGGAACCGCTTTGACGCCCCACTGTGGGTCTTGGCCTTGGGCATATTTCCTCAGTTTCTCAGGTTCTGCTGTTCTCGTCAGTTCGGTGAAGGCGTGCTGTCGCCGGTCGCTTCGGCATCGTGGGCCGGTTGTTCGGGATGCTGCGCCCTGGCGCGAGTTTTCGCGCCGCGATGCGGTGCCAGCACCATCGTCATGTTGCGGCCGTCCTGCTTCGCGGACGTTTCGACGAATCCGTAGTCGGCGACGTCGGTCCCGAGCCGCTGTAGCAGTCGATAGCCCAGCTCGGGCCGGGACTGCTCACGTCCGCGAAACATGATGGTTACCTTTACCTTCGATCCCGCCTCCAGGAAGCGGATGACGTGGCCCTTCTTGGTCTCGTAGTCGTGATCGTCGATCTTGGGTCGCAGCTTCTGTTCCTTGACGACGGTCTGCTGCTGGTTCCGGCGGGATTCGCGCGCCTTTTGCGCCGCCTCGTATTTGAACTTCCCGTAGTCCATGATCTTGCAGACCGGCGGCCTGGCGTTTGGAGCTACTTCGACGAGGTCGAGATCGGCGTCCGCGGCAACGCGCAGCGCGTCTTCGATGCGCACGATGCCTACCTGCTCCCCCCCTGGGCCAATCAATCGGACTTCAGGTACGCGGATGCGCTCGTTGACGCGGGTCTCAGTGCTGATGGGGCCTCCCTTGTTGGGCTTTCATGTATCTTCCGGTAACGACCAGCGCCTGGGTCGGTCCGGATTCAGTCGGTGGAAACACCACACCATCAGCAGAAAGGCCCTGCACCAGCAGGGCCCAATGCCGACCGATCACGGCCCGAAATCAATCAAGCCGCCCGCGTTGCCCGCGGAACAGGCGTGCATCACGCCTGTGACCGGACCGTTTCGCCCTGGATAGGACTCGAAGTCTGCTCGTAGCTAGCGGTGGGAGTGGGACTCCACTTACTGTTCCTGGCCTTCGCCGGGATGGTCGCGGACAACAGTTTAGCAGCCATGGGCCGTCTTTCCGCGATTCGCCGACGGCAGGCGCCGGCCGGACGGATTTTGGGCTGCCGTCGCACGGGCCGGCTAAACATGACAAACCACACCCGGCGACTCCGGGGCGCATCATCAGGACTTTCTAGGTTTGAGGGCATATCCTCGCGGTCTGTGACAGTCGCTACTCCTCGTCGTTCGGGCAGCCGGTCGAATTCCCGGTTCCGCTGGGTTCCGGCGGCGGCCGGCTGGACCGTGGGCGTCATCGCCACCCTGTCCCTGCTGGCCAGCGTGTCACCGCTGATCCGGTGGCTGATCAAGGCTCCGCGGGAATTCATCAACAACTACCTTTTCAATTTCCCGGACACCAGCATCGCGTGGTCGTTCGTGCTCGCGTTGCTGGCCGCGGCGCTGACGGCGCGCAAACGCGTCGCCTGGGTGCTGTTGCTCGGCAACATGATCCTTGCCGCCGTGTTGAATGCCGCTGACATCGCCGCGGGTGGCAACACCGCCGCGGAGAACTTCGGGGAGAACCTGGGGTTCGCGGTGCACGTCTTCGCCGTCGTTCTTCTCGTGTTGGCCTATCGGGAGTTCTGGGCCAAGGTCCGCAAAGCGGCTCTGGTCAAAGCGGCGGCGGTGCTGGTCGTCGGGGACATCATCGGGATCTTGGCGTCCTGGGGCCTGGTCGAGATGTTCCCGGGCACGCTGGCGCCCGACTCCCGCTTCTGGTACGTGGTGAACCGGGTGGTCGGGTTCGCCATCGTCGACCCCGATCAGTTCACCGGCCGGCCGCACGTTTTTCTCAGTGCGATCTTCGGGTTGTTCGGCGCGCTGGCGCTCATCGCGGCGACGATCGTGCTGTTCCAGTCGCAGCGCTCCGAGAACGCCCTCACCGGTGAGGACGAGTCCGCCATCCGCGGGCTGCTCGAGCTGTTCGGCAAGAACGACTCCCTGGGTTACTTCGCGACGCGTCGCGACAAGTCGGTGGTTTTCGCGCACAGCGGCCGCGCCGCCATCACCTACCGAGTCGAAATCGGCGTCTGCCTGGCCAGCGGCGACCCGGTGGGTGACCCCCGGGCGTGGCCGCAGGCCGTCGACGCCTGGTTGGCCCTGTGCCAAACGTACGGCTGGGCGCCTGGCGTCATGGGCGCCAGTTCGCAGGGAGCGCAGGCATATCGCGAAGCCGGGCTCAACGCCCTGGAGCTCGGTGACGAGGCGATTCTGCGGACCGCCGACTTCAAGCTGTCCGGCCCGGACATGCGCGGGGTGCGCCAAGCCGTCACCCGAGCTCGCAGAGCCGGCCTCACCGTGCGCATCCGGCGGCACCGCGACATCTCGCCCGAGGAGATGGCCGACACCATCTCCCGCGCCGACGCGTGGCGCGACACCCAGACCGAGCGCGGTTTTTCCATGGCGCTGGGCCGGCTCGGCGATCCGGCTGACGGCGACTGCCTGCTCGTCGAGGCGTTGGACCGCGGCGACGAAGTGGTCGCGATGCTTTCGCTGGTCCCCTGGGGAACCACCGGCGTTTCCCTCGACTTGATGCGCCGTTCCCCCCAATCCCCCAACGGCACGATCGAACTGATGGTCAGCGATCTCGCGCTGAACGCCGAAACCCACGGCATCACGCGTATTTCGCTGAACTTCGCGATGTTCCGGTCGGCGTTCGAGCAGGGCGCGCAACTCGGCGCCGGCCCGGTTGCCCGGCTGTGGCGCGGATTCCTGCTGTTCTTCTCGCGATGGTGGCAGCTGGAGACGCTGTATCGCTCGAATATGAAATACCAACCCGAATGGATCCCCCGCTACGCCTGCTACGAGGACGCCCGGCTGATCCCCCGGGTGGGCGTCGCGTCGGTCATCGCCGAAGGTTTCCTCGTCTTACCGTTCAGCCGGCGGGACAAGGTGCACACCGGCCACCATCCCGCCGTACCGGCCCGGTTGGCCGAGTCCGGCCTATTGCACCCCGACGGGTCCGCGCCCGACGTGAGCGACCTGCAACGTCGGGAGGGCGCCGCCGAAGCAGAGGAGTCGAAGGCTCGCCTGCCCGAGCAGGTGCGGGTGCGCCTGAGCAAGCTGAAGATATTGCAGCGCAAGGGCGTTGACGCCTATCCGGTGGGATCGCCGCCCAGTCACACGATCGCCCGGGCGCTGGACGCCGACGACCAGGAGACCATCTCGGTCTCGGGCCGGATCTTACGGATACGCGACTTCGGCGGGGTGCTGTTCGCCCAGTTGCGTGACTGGTCCGGCGAAATGCAAGTGCTGCTTGACAATTCGCGGCCGGAGCATGGCCGTACCGCCGATTTCACCGCAGCCATCGACCTCGGTGACCTGGTCGAGATGACCGGACACATGGGCTTCAGCAAGAACGGAACCCGCTCGTTGATCGTGGACGACTGGCGGATGATCGGCAAGTGCTTGCGGCCCTTACCCAACAAGTGGAAGGGGCTCACCGACCCGGAAGCCCGGGTGCGAACCCGCTACGTCGATCTGGCCGTCAACCCCGAGTCGCGTGAGCTGATCAAGGCCCGCAGCGGCGTGTTGCGGTCGGTCCGGGAAACGCTGTTCGCCAAGGGGTTCATCGAAGTAGAGACGCCTATCCTGCAGCAGATTCACGGTGGGGCCACGGCCCGGCCGTTCGTCACCCACATCAATACCTACGACATGGATCTGTTCCTGCGGATCGCGCCGGAGCTCTACTTGAAGCGGCTGTGCGTGGGCGGTGTGGAGCGAGTCTTCGAACTCGGGCGGGCCTTCCGCAACGAGGGTGCGGATTTCAGCCACAACCCGGAGTTCACCCTGCTGGAGGCCTACCAGGCACACGCGGACTACACGGTGTGGATCGACGGCTGCCGCGAGCTCATCCAGAACGCCGCACAAGCCGCACACGGCGAGCAGATCGTGCTGCGGCCCCGCTCCGACGCCGGCGGCAACGACTCCCGCCTCGAGCCGGTCGACATCGCCGGCGTGTGGCCCGTGAAGTCCGTGCACGACGCGGTCTCCGAGGCGCTTGGCGAGCGCATCGATCCCGATACCTCCCTGGCCACCCTGCGCAAGCTGTCCGACGCGGCACACATTCCCTACCGGGCGCATTGGGACGCGGGCGCGGTGGTCCTCGAACTCTACGAGCACCTGGTCGAGGACCGGACCGAGCAACCGACGTTCTACATCGACTTCCCGACGTCCGTGTCCCCGCTCACGCGGCCCCACCGCAGCGTGCGCGGCGTCGCCGAGCGGTGGGACCTGGTGGCGTGGGGCCTCGAGTTGGGCACCGCCTACAGCGAGCTCACAGATCCGGTGGAGCAGCGGCGGCGGCTGCAGGAACAGTCGCTGCTGGCCGCGGGCGGAGATCCCGAGGCGATGGAACTCGACGAGGATTTCCTGCAGGCCATGGAATACGCGATGCCCCCGACCGGCGGTCTCGGGATGGGCATAGATCGGCTCGTCATGCTCATAACCGGCCGCAGTATTCGCGAGACGCTGCCGTTCCCGCTGGCCAAGCCGCATTAGGGGCGGGTTCGCCGGGCCCGACGAGTCCAGGGCGAACATTAGGCGAATATGTTCCAAGCCGGTTAGCAATAGCTCACAATGGACCATGTGACAGCGTCCATGCCCCATGCCGCGGCGCATTTGCTGGCAGGCAGTCACACCTCGCTCGTGCACGGCTGGCTTCCTACCACGGTTCAGGTCGTTACCGCCGGCGTCCTGGCCCTGGCGGCCGGCTGGCGGTCGCGGCGCTGGAGGACGCTGTGGCTGCCTGCTGCCGCCTTGATCGGCGGTTCCGCGGCCTATGTGACGCACTGGTACATCGTCGACCGGGGCCTGTCCGACGAACCCGCGCCGTCCACCTTGTTGCTGTGGATCGCGTTGGCCGGCATAGCGGTGGCGGTACTGATCCTCGGCTGGCGCACCGCACGCCCGTGGCGCCGTGGCGCGGGCCTGCTGGCCGCACCGATGTGTTTGCTGTGTGCGGGGTTGGCGCTCAACCTGTGGGTGGGGTATTTCCCCACGGTGCAGGCCGCGTGGAGTCAGCTGACCTCCGGTCCGTTGCCCGACCAGACCGACCAGGCCACCGTCATCGCGATGGCCGCCAAACGAACCCGTCCCCCGCACGGCAGTGTGGTACCGGTCAAGATTCCCTCGGACGCATCGCATTTCAAGCATCGCGGCGAACTCGTGTACCTGCCGCCCGCGTGGTTCACCAGTGGTGCGGTTGTATAGCCGCGACAGTCACACGGATGACCATCAGCGGGAAACCACCGAGGCTTAACGGCAAAGGGCGCGACACCAAATGCCAGCCGAA
The DNA here is from genome assembly GCA_031292665.1 of Mycobacterium sp. GTDB lineage: Bacteria > Actinomycetota > Actinomycetes > Mycobacteriales > Mycobacteriaceae > Mycobacterium. Next base: position 50,070 of record JARLGR010000182.1, read on the forward strand.
GTAGCCTAGGCAGCATGCCCGGCGACCAAACAAGCCCCGACCCAGGTTACGACAGCAAAGGCTTGCCTACCTTCGAATTCGTCCGCGAGAAAATCGAAAGCCGCTTCGGCGCCGCACAGGGCGCCGGGGAGCTCGACGCGGAGTCGCCCGAGGGTCGATCCGTAGAAAGCGAGTTCGAAGAGCGCCAGCGCGCCGCGGCCGAGCGCTTGGCCCAGATCCGCGAGTCAATGCGGTCCGAGGACCGGTGAGGTCCCAGCGCGCCTGCACGAAAGCGGCGAGATATAAACCATGGCGCCGTTCGCCCGGCATGTCGTCGCAGACGTTTATGTGTCGCGCGAAGACCGGTTAGGCGGTGGCTTTGCTGCGCCGGTTCGATCGCCGTGGCGCACTGGCCGCTCTGTCGGCGCGGCCCACTACCTCGGCGAGGAACTTGCCGGTGTAGCTTTCCGGCACCGCGGCGACGTCCTCCGGGGTTCCCTCGGCGACAACGGTTCCGCCCTCCGCGCCGCCCTCCGGGCCCATGTCGACGATCCAGTCCGAGGTTTTGATGACGTCGAGGTTGTGCTCGATGACGATGACGGTATTGCCCTTGTCGACGAGGCCGTTGATGACGTTCAACAGTTTGCGGATGTCGTCGAAATGCAGCCCGGTGGTCGGTTCGTCGAGGATGTAGATGGTTCGCCCCGTCGAGCGCTTCTGCAGTTCCGCGGCCAGTTTCACCCGCTGCGCTTCGCCGCCGGACAGCGTCGGCGCGGGCTGGCCGAGCCGGACATAGCCCAGGCCGACGTCGACCAGGGTGCGCAGGTAGCGGTGGATGCCGGTGATCGGCTCGAAGAATTCCGCCGCCTCCTCGATCGACATGTCGAGCACTTCGGCGATGGTCTTGCCCTTGTAGTGCACCTCGAGGGTCTCCCGGTTGTAGCGGGCGCCGTGGCACACCTCGCACGGGACGTAAACGTCGGGCAGGAAGTTCATCTCGATCTTGATGGTGCCGTCGCCCGTGCATGCCTCGCAGCGACCGCCCTTGACGTTGAACGAGAATCGGCCGGGTTGGTAACCACGGACCTTGGCCTCGGTGGTGGCCGCGAACAGGGTGCGTATCTTGTCGAACACGCCGGTGTAGGTGGCCGGGTTGGAACGCGGCGTGCGGCCGATCGGCGACTGGTCGACCCGCACCAGCTTGTCCAGGTGGTCGAGCCCGGTGACCCGCGTGTGCCGGCCCGGGACTTGCCGGGCGCCGTTGAGCCGGTTGGCCAGCACCGCGGCCAGGATGTCGTTGACCAGTGTCGACTTGCCGGAGCCGGACACGCCGGTCACCGAGGTGAGCACGCCGAGCGGGAAAGACACGTCGATGCCGCGCAGGTTGTGCTCGCGGGCGCCCACGACCGTGAGCTGGCGACGCCGGTTGAGGGGACGCCGGATCGCGGGGATCTCGATGCTCTCCCTGCCCGCCAGGTAGGCGCCCGTGATCGAGTCCTCGTTGGCCAGCAGCTCGCCGTAGGTTCCGCTGTGCACGATTCGGCCGCCGTGCTCGCCGGCCCGCGGGCCGATGTCCACGATCCAGTCGGCATGCGCGATGGTGTCCTCGTCGTGCTCGACGACGATCAGGGTGTTCCCCAAATCCCTTAGGCGGGTGAGGGTTTCGATGAGGCGACGGTTGTCGCGCTGGTGCAGCCCGATCGACGGCTCGTCGAGCACGTAGAGCACGCCCACCAGACCGGACCCGATCTGGGTGGCCAGGCGGATGCGTTGTGCCTCACCGCCGGACAGCGTCGCCGCCGCACGGGACAGCGACAAGTACTCGAGCCCGACATCGAGCAGAAAGCCCAGTCGCGACTGGATTTCCTTGAGCACCTGCCCGGCGATCGCTTGCTCGCGCGGACCGAGGGTGAGCGCGTTGAGAAAGTCCGCGCAGTCCGAGATGGACAGCTCGCAGAC
>JARLGR010000183.1 GCA_031292665.1 Mycobacterium sp.
GCCGCGCACAGGATGCATTTGGTGGTGTCGTCGTAGCGGGCGCGGTCGGTCGGGCTCTGAATGCGTTCCCGCGTCGGCGGATTCCCCGTGGTGACCAGGTACGGCTTCACCGCCCGGTAGGCGTCGAAGAACGGCTCCATGTTGACGATCAGGTCCTTCTCCACCGGCAGCCCGCGGATCGGTTCGACCGCAACGGTGAGCTGCTTGCCGGGCTTGTCGGGCAGCAGGTCGCGCATCAACACCTTGCACGCCAGCCGGTTCACGCCGTTGATCCGCATGGCGTCCGAGCCGCACACCCCGTGCGCGCAGGACCGCCGGAACGTCAGAGTGCCGTCCAGGTAGCTCTTGATGTAGATCAGCAGGTTGAGCAACCGGTCGCTGGGCAGGCAGGGCACCCGAAAGCTCTGCCAGCCGCCGTTTTTCGCGAAGGCATCGGGGTCGTCTGGGTTGAACCGGGCGATCTTCACCGTCACCATCACCGCGCCCTCGGGAACGGGCGGCAAGGGTGGTTCCAGCGCAGTGTCGACCTCTGAATCGACGGCCATCAGTACTTCCGTTCCTTGGGTTCGTAACGGGTCTGCACCACGGGCTTGAAATCCAGCGCGATGTCGCTCAGCAGGTCGGTGCCCTGCTTGTAGGCCATGGTGTGCCGCATGTAGTTGACGTCGTCGCGGTTCGGGTAGTCCTCGCGGGCGTGCCCGCCACGGGACTCCTTGCGATTCAGTGCGCCGACCACGGTGACCTCGGCCAGCTCCAGCAGAAAGCCGAGCTCGATCGCTTCCAGCATGTCGCTGTTGAATCGCTTCCCTCTGTCGTGCACCGTGATTCGTGAATAGCGCTCCTTGAGCGCGTGAATGTCGGTCAACGCCTGCTTCAGGGTCTCCTCGGTGCGAAACACCGCGGCGTTGTTGTCCATCGACTGCTGCAGCGCGACGCGGATGTCGGCGACGCGTTCGTTGCCGCTCTCGGAGAGGATGTCGCTCACCCAGCCGACGACCATCGCCGCCGGGTTGGGCGGCGTATCGACGAAGTCATGCCCGCGCGCGTAATTGGCGGCGGCGATACCGGCCCGCCGGCCGAACACGTTGATGTCCAGCAGCGAGGTGGTGCCCAGCCGGTTGGCGCCGTGCACCGACACGCACGCGCACTCGCCGGCCGCGTACAGACCCGGCACGGTAGACGTGTTGTCCCGCAACACCTGTCCGGTGACGGTCGTCGGGATGCCGCCCATCACGTAGTGACACGTCGGGTAGACCGGGACCAGCTCGTGCACCGGGTCCACCCCCAGGTAGGTGCGGGCGAACTCGGTGATGTCGGGCAGCTTGGCCTCCAGCACATCCTCACCGAGGTGGCGGACGTCGATGTAGACGTAGTCCTTATGTGGGCCGGCGCCGCGGCCCTCCAGCACTTCGAGCACCATCGAGCGGGCGACGATGTCACGGGGGGCCAGGTCGACGATCGTCGGGGCGTAGCGCTCCATGAACCGCTCGCCCTCGCCATTGAGCAGCCGGCCGCCCTCGCCCCGAACGGCTTCGGAGATCAGGATGCCCAGGCCGGCCAGGCCCGTCGGATGAAACTGGTGAAACTCCATGTCCTCCAACGGGAGTCCTTTGCGGAACACGATGCCGATGCCGTCGCCGGTGAGGGTGTGCGCGTTGGAGGTGGTCTTGTACATGCGGCCGGAACCGCCGGTGGCGATCACGACGGCCTTGGCGTGGAAGACGTGGATCTCTCCGGTGGCCAGCTCGTAGGCGACCACGCCGGTGGCCACCGGGCCGCTCGGCGTTTCGGTGAGCACCAGATCCAGCGCGTAGAACTCGTTGAAGAACTGCACGTCGTGCTTGACGCAGTTTTGGTAAAGGGTCTGCAGGATCATGTGCCCGGTGCGGTCAGCGGCGTAGCAGGCGCGGCGCACCGGGGCCTTGCCGTGATCGCGGGTGTGGCCGCCGAAGCGGCGCTGGTCGATGCGGCCCTCGGGGCTGCGGTTGAATGGCATCCCCATCTTCTCCAGGTCGAGGACCGCGTCGATTGCTTCCTTGCACATGATCTCCACCGCGTCCTGGTCGGCGAGGTAGTCGCCGCCCTTGACGGTGTCGAACGTGTGCCACTCCCAGTTGTCGTCTTCCACATTGGCCAGGGCGGCGCACATGCCGCCCTGCGCGGCGCCGGTGTGGCTGCGGGTGGGGTACAGCTTGGTCAGCACCGCGGTGCGAACCCGGGGTCCGGCCTCGACGGCCGCCCGCATCCCGGCGCCGCCGGCGCCGACGATCACCACGTCGTATCGGTGTTGCTGGATCAACCGGGTCGCCTCCCTGAATCAGGAAATGTTCGGGTCGAAGGTCATGATCACGTAGGTACCCAGCATCAGCGTGAACAGCATGGACACCGCCAGCAGCGAGTTCAGCCAGAACCGGGTGGTGTCCTTGCGGCTGTAGTCGTCGATGATGACGCGCAGGCCGTTGCCACCGTGCAGCTGCGCCAGCCACAACAGCAGCAGATCCCACGTCTGCCAGAACGGCGACGCCCAGCGCTGCGCCACGAAGTTGAAGTCGATGCGGTAGACGCCGTTGTCCCACATCAGCGTGATGAAGACGTGCCCGATCACGAGCGCTACCAGCACCACCCCGGAGAACCGCATGAACAGCCAGGCGAACTTCTCGAAGTTGGGGATACCGGCGCGCCGCCGCGGGGAGCGCGGATTGTCCAGGCTGGCCGGGCGGTCGTAGAGGCGCTGCTTGACCGGCGCTGCCCGGCCCCGCCCGAGCTGCAGGTCCGGGGTGCTCATCGCAGGTGCTCCATCAGGTGAATGCCCAGCACGACCCCGGACGGGACAATCAGCAGCAAAAAGACGACAGCGACGATCCACAGCATCTGCCGCTGGTAGCGGGTTCCCTCCGACCAGAAGTCGATGAGGATCACCCGGATCCCATTGAGCGCGTGGAAGAGTACGGCGGCGACAAGCCCGAATTCCATCAGGCCGACAATCGGGTTTTGATAGTCGCGGATCACCGCGTTGTAGGTCTGCGGGCTCGCCCGCAGCACAGCCTGGCCCAGGACGTGCACGAAGAGGAAGAAGAAGATCGTGGCACCGCTGATGCGATGCAGGACCCACGACCACATCCCGGGATCGCCCCGATACAGGGTCCGCGGCGGCCGCCGCTTGCGCGCCGTCACCTTTGCCGGGTCCGCGGTTGCTGCCTGCGTACTCAACCCTGTCCTCACCGCCTTCGTTGGCCACCCAAGCCGGACAATTCAGCCTAACCCGGCCGGGCCGCTGCCTGCGCCGGACAGTCCGCCAGGCGGAGTGCCCGTCAGGGCTAGGGTGACCTACTGACACGGCCCATCCGGGCCCATCCAGTCAGCGGGGTTACGCATGCCAGAAATTGAATGGGATACATTGCGGGACAAGGCAGTCCGGGCATCGTCGGGCGCCTATGCGCCGTACTCGCGATTCCGGGTGGGCGCGGCCGCGATGGTCGACGACGGCCGGGTGGTCACCGGGTGCAATGTGGAGAACGTCTCATATGGCCTTGGTCTCTGTGCCGAGTGCGGTGTGGTGTGCGCCCTGCACACCACGGGCGGTGGACGGCTGGTAGCCCTGGTGTGCGTGGACGCGCGCGGGTCGGTGCTGATGCCGTGCGGGCGGTGCCGCCAGGTGCTGCTGGAACACGGTGGGCCCGGACTGCTGATCGACCACCCGGCCGGGCCGCGCCGCCTTGACGAGCTGCTGCCCGACGCCTTCGGTCCCGACGACCTCGCCCGGGCATGAAGGTGTCGCTCGACGCGCCGACGGTGATCCGGACCAAGCGGGACGGGGGCCGGTTGTCCGACGCCGCCATCGACTGGGTCATCGAGGCCTATACCGACGGCCGGGTCGCCGAGGAGCAGATGGCCGCTCTGGCGATGGCCATCCTGTTTCGCGGCATGGACCGCGGCGAGATCGCCCGGTGGACCGCCGCGATGGTGGCTTCCGGCCGGCAAATGGACTTCAGCGACGTGCCGTTACCCACCGTGGACAAGCACTCCACCGGTGGCGTGGGAGACAAGATCACTCTGCCGCTGGTCGCCGTCGTCGCGGCCTGCGGCGCGGCGGTGCCGCAGGCGTCGGGCCGGGGCCTGGGGCACACCGGCGGCACCATCGACAAGCTGGAGTCCATCGCCGGGTTCACCGCGGAACTCACCACCGAGCGCGTGCGCGAGCAACTTCGCGACGTCGGCGCGGCCATCTTCGCCGCCGGCGAGCTGGCGCCCGCCGACGCCAAGCTGTACGCGCTGCGGGACATCACCGCCACCGTGGAGTCGCTGCCGCTGATCGCCAGCTCGGTGATGAGCAAGAAGCTGGCCGAGGGGGCGGGCGCGCTGGTGTTGGACGTGAAGGTCGGTTCCGGGGCGTTGATGACCTCCGAGGCGCAGTGCCGCGAGCTGGCGCACACCATGGTCGAGTTGGGGGTGGCGCACGGGGTGCCCACCCATGCCTTGCTGACGGACATGAACCGCCCGCTGGGCGCGACCGTCGGCAATGCCCTCGAGGTCGCCGAGGCGCTGGAGGTGCTGGCGGGCGGCGGGCCGCCGGACGTGGTGGAGCTGACGTTGCGGCTGGCCACCGAGATGCTCGAGCTCGCCGGGGTCGCCGGCCGCGACCCCGCCGAGACGCTGCGCGACGGCACCGCGATGGACCGGTTCCGTCGGCTCATCGCGGCGCAGGGCGGTGACCTGTCGGTGCCGCTGCCGCTCGGTGCGCATGCCGAGACGGTGACCGCCGCCCGGGGCGGCACAATGGGCGATATCGACGCAATGGCAGTGGGGCTGGCGGCTTGGCGGCTGGGCGCGGGAAGACCCCGTCCGGGCGTTGCGGTGCAGTCGGGCGCCGGCGTCAGGATCCACCGCCGTCCCGGGGAGCCGGTCGCCGCGGGTGAGCCGCTGTTCACCCTGTACACCGACACACCGGAACGATTCGCCGCCGCGCTGGCCGAGCTGGGCGGCGGTTGGAGCGTCGGCGATACACCACCGGTTTCCCGGCCGCTCATCATCGATCGGATCGCCGAGTGACGACGGGGCCGAATTAAGCGATGAAGCTGGATTTGAAGCAGATCACCAAGGCGCCCAAGGCCCTGCTGCACGATCACCTCGACGGCGGGCTGCGCCCGTCGACCGTGATCGACATCGCCGGCGAGACGGGCTACGACGAGCTGCCCGCCACCGACGTCGACGAGCTCGCGACGTGGTTTCGCACCCAGTCGCACAGCGGCTCCCTGGAGCGCTACCTCGAGCCGTTCTCGCACACCGTGGCCGTGATGCAGACTGCCGACTCCCTGCACCGCGTGGCCTATGAGTGCGTGGAAGACCTGGCCGCCGATTCGGTGGTCTACGCCGAGATCCGTTTCGCTCCCGAGTTGCACATCGACCGCGGGCTGTACTTCGACGAGATCGTCGACGCCGTGCTGTCCGGTTTCGCCGACGGCGAGAAGGCCTGCGCCGCAGCCGGACGTCCGATCGTGGTCCGGCTGTTGGTGACCGCCATGCGGCACGCGGCGGTGTCGCGGGAAATCGCCGAGCTGGCGGTCCGGTGGCGGGACAAGGGTGTGGTCGGCTTCGACATCGCGGGCGCCGAAGCCGGCAATCCGCCCACGCGACATCTCGATGCGTTCGAATACATGCGAGACAACAACGCGCGCTTCACCATTCATGCGGGTGAGGCGTTCGGGCTGCCCTCTATCCACGAGGCGATCGCGTTCTGCGGCGCCGATCGGCTGGGCCACGGGGTGCGTATCGTCGAAGACATCGACGTCTTGAAAGACGGGCACGTCCGGCTGGGCCGGCTGGCATCGATCCTGCGGGACAAGCGAATTCCGCTGGAGCTATGCCCCAGCTCCAACGTGCAGACCGGCGCTGTCAGGAGCATCGCCGACCACCCGTTCGATCTGCTGGCCCGGACGCGGTTCCGGGTGACCGTCAACACCGACAACCGGCTGATGAGCGATACGTCGATGAGCCTGGAGATGTCCCGACTGGTGGAAGCGTTCGGCTACGGGTGGAGCGACCTCGAGCGGTTCACGATCAACGCCATGAAGTCGGCGTTCATCCCGTTCGACCAGCGGCTCGCGATCATCGACGAGGTGATCAAGCCGCGGTACGCGGTGTTGATCAGCGGCTGACGCCGCTCGCCCTGAACATCGGGCGAGCGGCGAAAGCCGTTGGGCTGGCAGGCTACCGGGGCAGCCTGGTGCCGGTGCGGCGACCCGTCACGGATTCGTAGATCGCGATGAGCACGACGGCGGCGGCGACCCCGACGAAGAACGGAATCCAGGCGATCCCACCGTTGGCGTTGTGGTATCCGAACTGGCTCGCCACCGCGGAACCGATCAGGCCGCCCACGGCGCCGCAGACGACAGTCATCACCATGCCGATGTTCTGCTTGCCCGGCATCACGAGACGCGCCACCACACCGATGACCGCACCCACGATGATGGCGAGGATTATCGACCCGATCATTTCAGCTCCTGTTCGTCGCGGCGCCCGGGGTAGGCGCCATCCTGGACCGGAGTTCCCCGATTTGACCGCCGCATAACGTAGCTACCGCGGAATTGATAAAATCACCAATGCCCCCGCCGCGGCCGCGGTGATGACGGCAGGTGCCAGGGCGCGGGCATCGTCACCCGCTCTGACGTGATATGTGACCGCGCCAACCATCAGCGCGACAACGGCCGCCGCCGTCACCAACGTCAATGGGTGCCAGGCGATTCCAATGAGCAATCCGGCGGTGGCGGCGAGTTCGGCCAGGCCTATCAAGCGGCTCAGCCCGGTGCTGTAGCCCAGGTGACGGCTGTTCTTCTGTGCGGTCGAGGTGTTGAGGACCTTCATCGAACCGGTGGCGGCCATCAGAAGAGCCAGCAGGACAGAGAGGATAGTCGCGGCGAGATGCATGCTCTACTCCTAGATGACGGTGTGAGAGGGATGTGGGGGGGTGAAAGGCCCGGTCTCGGTGGTCAACTCGGCCCCGCGAAACTGGCGCGCAGCGATGCGAAACCTTGCAGCGTGTTGCTGAGCATCCGGACCGGTTGGCCGACCTCGATGCGCTCTACATTGGGGATCATCGCCCGCAGCAACGCGTGCATCTCCAGCTTGGACAGGTGCATGCCGACGCAGGCGTGGGCGCCGAATCCCCATCCCAGGTTTCCCCCCGTGCGGTGCAACGAGAAGACTTCCGGTTGCGCGAACTGGGTTTCGTCCATGTTGGCCGACGCGTAAAGCAGCACCACGCGTTGACCCTTGCGCAGCACGGCACCCTCGATCTCGGTGTCCTGTTTCAGCCTTCGGGTGAAGCCCCGCACCGGCGAGCCGAGCCGGACCGCTTCGGACGCCGCGGCCGGAACAAGGTCGGGATTGCGCCGAAGTTCCTGCCACACGTCAGGGTTGGTGCCCAGGCTCCACAGCAGCTGCGCTGATGCCAAGATCGTGGTGTCCAGGCTGGGGCTGACGAAATCGATGACCATGGCCTTGGCTTCCTGCGGGCTCAAGGCGCCGTCGCGCCCGGCCGCCAGGATCGACTCCGCCCATCCGCCGGGTTTGACGCTCTCGGGGCGAAGCGTTCGCGCGTAGCGCCAGAACCCGAGTCCCGCCGGGAATGCGACCGCGGTCCGGCGGTTGCTCGGGCCCAGCACGTCGAATGCGGCGCGGGCGTACTTGAGCATCTTCTTGTGGTCGATGTCGACCCCGACGAGATCGGCAACCACCCGGACCGGAAGGTGCGCGGCGAACTCGGAGACTCCCTCGAATTGATGCTGTTGGCAGAGTTCTTCAATCAGTAGGCCCGCTTCCGCGCCCAGCGCCGGTTCGACGGCGCTCAGCGCCTTGGCGGACAGCGATTGCAAGAGCAGGCGGCGCCGTTTGACGTGGGTGTCGCCGTCGCTCATGAGGGTGATACCCGCCGTGAGCGCGTTGGTGAGGGGATTGGCGGCAACCCCGCTGCCGCTGCTGAATGTGTCGTCGTCGGCAAGCGCCTGGCGGACATCGCGGTAGCGGCCCATGGCCCACAGTCGGTTCTTGGGCAGCCAGACGGCGGCGCCGGCGTCGCGGATCCGGCGGTAGGTCTCCGCCGGCGTCAGCAGGGTGTCGTTGCCGTACAGGTCGACCGACAGCGTGGGAACGCGCGCCGCTGCAGTCCGACTCGACACGTCTAAAATTGAACACTACTGTTTAATTTAAGTCAATATGGTATGGAGGGGTCACTCCACGTCCAAGGAGCTATGTGAGCGCCATCGATGAACGAGTCACGGCCGCGGCGATGCGCGTGTTCGCCGAACGCGGCTGCGCCGAGGTGACAATGAGCGAGCTGGCGGCCGAGGCGCAGGTCGCTCGAGGCACCCTGTACCGCAACATCGACTCCGTCGAGGGGCTCTATGCCCGCGTCGTCGACAACGTCGCCAGTACTCTGCACGCGCGCGTCGCCGCCGCCCTGGACGACGTCGGCGCAAGTGACGCCCCGCTGCGGCTGGCAACGGGCGTGCGACTCGTCGTGCGACTCGCCCATGACAACCCCTCGATCGGCCGCTTCCTGGTGCGGTTCGGACTCACCGAAGAAGCGCTGCGCGCGTTGCTCGTCGGACCACCCATGCGCGACATCGAGCAGGGCCTTTCCACGGGGCGCTACGACATCGCCCCCCACCTGAAGGTTGCCGTCGCATCGCTGGTCAGCGGGGCCACCGTCAGCGCGATGCAGTTGGTTCTCGACGGCCACCAGGGCTGGCGCGACGCGGGCTCGACCACCGCCGAGCTGGTGCTGCGCGCCCTCGGGATCGCTCCCGAGGAAGCCCGCTCGCTTGCCGTCGCAGCCCTGCCGCCACTCGCACTGGACTGACCGTCCGTCGAGGCCGGACGCCATCAACTTGACGGCGAGCGATCCGGCCATCACCGTGGTGAGGTGAAATTGCCGCTGCTGGGCCCCGTCTCACTCACCGGCTTCCAGCACGCCTGGTTCTTCGTGTTCCTGCTCGCCGTGCTGCTGGTGGTGGGGATCTACGTCGCGCTGCAGTTCGCCCGCCGCCGCAAAGTGCTGCGTTTCGCCAACATGGAGGTGCTGGAGCGCGTCGCCCCGGCCCGGCCCAGCGGCTGGCGCCACGTGCCGACGATCCTGCTCGCCGCGTCGTTGGTGCTGCTGACCACCGCGATGGCCGGTCCGACGTCCGACGTCCGCATCCCGCTCAACCGGGCGGTCGTCATGTTGGTCATCGACATCTCGGAGTCCATGGCGTCCAACGATGTGCCGCCCACCCGGCTGGCCGCGGCGCAGGAGGCCGGCAAGCAGTTCGCCAGCGAACTGACACCGGCCATCAACCTGGGTCTGGTGGAGTTCGCGGCCAACGCCACGCTGCTCGTCCCCCCGACGACGAACCGCGAGGCCGTCAAAAAGGCGATCGACGGCCTGCAGCCGGCGCCCAAAACCGCGACCGGGGAAGGCATTTTCACGGCGATGCAGGCGATCGCGACGGTCGGCTCGGTGATGGGCGGCGGCGACGGTCCGCCACCCGCGCGCATCGTGCTGGAGTCCGACGGCGCCGAGAACGTGCCACTGGACCCCAACGCCCCGCAGGGGGCCTTCACCGCGGCCCGGGCCGCCAAAGCCCAAGGGATCCAGATCTCGACGATCTCGTTCGGCACGCCCTACGGCACCGTGGACTACGAGGGCGCCACGATTCCGGTTCCGGTCGACGATCAAACGCTGCAGAAAATCTGCGAGATCACCGACGGCCAGGCGTTCCACGCCGACAGCCTCGAGTCGCTCAAAGAGGTGTACACGACCCTGCAGCACCAGATCGGCTACGAAACCGTGAAGGGCGACGCCAGCCTCGCGTGGATGCTGCTTGGTGCGTTCGTCCTGGCCGGCGCCGTCCTGGCGGGTCTGCTCCTCAACCGCAGGTTGCCTTCCTGAGCGGTCAGACGGGAAGTCGGCGGTTGATCACCAGCGCCAACCCGGCCGCGACGAGAACGGTGATGACGGCCAGCCGCAGCCACCCGGAACTTCCCGGGCCGGCCACTATGCGGTAACCGATCTCGTTCTCGATGGCGTTGTAGTCCTTCTCGAGCTCTTTGAGGTTGGTGGCGGCGTAGGATTGGCCGCCCGACAGCTTGGCGATGGTCTTCATCTGGTCGGTGGAAACGGGGACCGCAACCCGCTGTCCGTCCATCTCGATCTCGCCGTTCTGGGTTCCGAACGAGATCGTCGAGATGGGCACTCCCTGGTCCTTGGCGAGTCGCGCCGCGGTGTAGGCACCGTCGTGCGGATCGTTGGGATCCGACGGCTTGTTCTCGCCGCCGTCGGAGAGCAGCACGATGCGGGCCGGTGGGGGATTGTCGCCCCCGTTGACGGCTGTGGCTCCTATCGCGTGCAGGGCGGTGAAGATGGCCTCGCCGGTCGCGGTGCTGTCGGCGAAGTCCAGCTTCTTGAGCGCGTCCAGGGTCGCCTGGTGCTGCGGCGTGGGCGGCACCAGCAGGTAGGGCGTTCCCGCGAAACCGACGAGCCCGAGGTTGATGCCCGGTGTCAGCTGGCTGGCGAACTGGCCGGCCGCCTGCTCGGCCGCCTTGAGCCGATTGGGCTCGACGTCGGTGGCCCGCATGGACTGCGACATGTCGATCACCAGCATGATCACCGCGCGGTTGCGCGGGATGCGCATGTCATGGGTGGGTGTGGCCAGCGCGATGGTCAGCAGGGCCAGGCCGAGCATGGAGACGGCGATGGGCAGGTGCCGCCACAGTGATTGCGGCACCTGGGCCTCGGTGAATCGGCGCAGCCGGCGCCGTCGCCGGAGCTGGACGATTACATAGAGGCCCACCAGCGCGAGCGGGACCAGCAGGAACAGCAACATGCCCGGGCGCTGAAACCCGTACAGCGGCAACGGGCCGATGCCGGGAAGCGACACGTGGCTCACCTTCCCGTTCTAGGCCCGTCTGGCCGCGCGTTGACCGACGGCGGATGCTGCCGCCAGTAAAGAGCAGACTCGATGGCCCGTCAAACGCGCTTCGCTATTCGCGCCGCAGCCGCCCGTCGATGAACTGCTCCAGCTTCTCCCATTCACGCACCGCCGCGGCATACGGGGGGGCGGGCTTGCCGACCGAGCCCGGCTCCAACGCGTAGGCGATCAGCTTGCCCAGGGGCCGGCTGGTCTCGAGCGCCTTGTCGACCGTGCTCTCCTCTGAGTAGTCGCCGATGTCGTGGAGCAGCTCCACGGCCAGGTCCAGCTGGTCGCGATCCACCGCGTCCGGCCCGTCGGCGAAGTCATCGGCCAGCCCGCTGAGCACGTAGATGTTGTCGTCGGTGACCCCGACCGTCAGTGAACCGTCGGTGGCGGCGGTGCGGATGTCGTCGTAGGTGCTCATATCGGCCAGGTCGTGGTCGTGCTCGTCGGCGAGGTAACGGGCCAGCGCGCGCTCGGAGCCGAACACGCTGATCCGTCCGTTGCGGCCCAGGAAGATCGGGCGATCGTCCAGGTAGCAGCGCAGCGTGTAGAACGTGCCGGAACTGGTCATGATCCGAATCGGGTCGATGCCCACCTTGAGCCAGAAGTCCTCGTCGCCACCCAGCACCACGGCGTCCCCGGCCGCGCGGGGTTCCCCGTCCTCGCCTGAGTCCTGGTCGACCGCAGCTTCGGCTTCGTCGGAGTCCTCGGCTTCCTCGTCGTCCGACTCGCCCGGGGTCTCCTCTGTGGCCTCTTCGGTTTCCGGCTCGTCTGCTGCGTCTTCTGTGGCTTCTTCCTCGCGCTCCTCGGCGAGCTCGTCGGCGGCCTCGGCCGACAGCTTGTCGTCGACCTCGGGGGTACTGACGATGTCGTCTATCGCGGTGAGGACGTCGTCCCAGCTGCGGGCGATGATCTCGGCGATCGCGTTCCAGCGTTTCTGCCCCGCTTTACCGGTGAAGTGGTCGATTCCACCGGACACGGTGCCCAGGCTGGGGTTGCCGTTGAAGAACTTCGACACGGCGGGCAGCTCGCACACCGATCCGATGGACGACACGATCGCCAGCACCCCCGCCAGCGCGGCCACCGACTCCTCGGTCGGCTTCTCCGACACCAGCTCTTCGACAACCACCAGATCGACCTGTTTGTCTTCGCCGGGCTCGAACTTGTGCGCGTGCGCCGCGGTGATGTCCGTCCATGCCGGGTGGTCGACCAGATCGTTGTCGGTGTCGGAACGCACGAAGGCCACCAGGTCGGCAACGGTCTCGAAGGCGTACAGGTCCTCGTCCTTGCCCAGGAACGCCTCCCACTCGTCGCCGGCGTCGCGCCAGCGGGGCGCCCAGATGGTGTAGCGCTCACCGGCGGACAGGCTCAGGCGGATGGGCACGAGGTCAGCAGCCATGCGGCACAGAATAGCGACGGCCGGCGTGGCAGCCCATCGGGCCTAGCCCCAGATGTCGGTGATGGCCGGGGCGTTGACCGCATAACCCGTCTTGGGCAGGCCGTACATCTGCTCCAACGTGGACAGCACGTTGTAGTGGCTGATCTGTTCGTTGTAGGTGCCGGGCCGCACGTGCGCGCCGTAGAACACGGTCGGGATCTGGTTGTGGCTGCCGTTATCGTCCTCGTCCCACGTCACGATCAGCAGGCTGTTGTTGGCCACCGCCCAGTTGGCGTACCCGGACAGCTCGCGGTTCAGCCACGCGTCGCCCTGGGCGACCGAGCCGTCGTGCATGTCGTCGTCGTTGTCGGGAATGACGAACGACACCGTCGGCAGGGCGGCATAGTTTCCCGTCGGGAATGCGGAGAACGGCAACGAGTTCGCCGGCGGCACGTTGCTGAAGTTGGCCCAGGGCACGTGCTTGCGCGCGTACTTGCCCGCACTGCACACCGTCGAGCCGACGGCGGGCAGTCCCTCGGCGAATCCGACGAACGTGTAGCCGGCCGCCAGCAATTCGGACGCCAGATTGGGCGCGGCGCCGGCGTCGACCGGGCAGCTGTCCTTGGTCACCCCGAAAGTGTTGCCCGCGAAGAGCGCCAGGTAGTTCGGCTCGCTGGGATGCGTTTCGGCGAACGACTGGGCCATCATCGCGCCATTGGCCGCCAGCGCGTTGATGAAGGGCGCCGACTTGTTGCCGATGATGTTGTTTTGGGAGCGGTTCTCTTCCACCACGATGACGATGTGCGAGGCCTGCGGAATCGCGGCCGTCGCGAGGCCGACCCCGGGGGCTGCCGGCTGCAGGCCCGCCACCGCCGTGATCGCCACCGCGCCGAGCCCGAGGGCTCGATACGCGATCGGCATCAGTCGTCTTGGTCGCCGCACGCGGGGAGTATATGAGTGCGTCGAGGCGTCCCGCGGGACGCGCGCGCGTGTCAGCACAGCTAGTTCCGATTGTTATATAAGCTCAAACCCCGTGGAGGTGCGCGTCGTTGATCACCCGCTGGCGGTCGCCCGGCTGACGACGATGCGCGACCGCCACACCGGCGACGCGGGCTTCCGGGCCGCGTTGCGCGACCTGACCGCGATGTTGGTCTACGAGGCCACCCGCGACGCGGCAACCGAGACGTTTGCGGTTCACACGCCGCTGGGCGAGACGCTCGGAGTGCGCCTGGCCGACCCGCCGCTGCTGGTTCCGGTGCTGCGCGCCGGACTCGGCATGGTCGACCAGGCGCTCGCGCTGTTGCCGAAGTCCCGGGTCGGATTCGTGGGTGTGGCCCGCGACGAGGAAACCCACCAGGCCACCGGGTATTTCGAGTCTCTGCCCGATGACCTGACCGGCGTCCTGGTCATGGTCCTCGACCCGATGCTGGCCACCGGCGGGTCGTTGAAACATACGGTCGGTCTGCTGCAGCGCCGCGGCGCAACGGAAATCACCGTGCTGTGCGCGGTGGCCGCCCCGGAAGGCGTTGCGGCCCTTGAGAAGACGGCACCGAACGCAAGGCTCTTCACCGCGGCCGTCGACGACGGGCTCAACAAGGCCGCCTACATCGTGCCGGGTCTCGGCGACGCGGGCGACCGCCAATTCGGGCCGCGCTAGCTACCAACCCTTGACCGCCGAGACCAGCTCGTCGCGCAGCGCGCCGGCCCGGTCGCGGGCGGAGCGCAGATCACCGGTCACCGCGCAGCGAACTTCCAGGTAGCACTTCAACTTTGGCTCGGTCCCCGACGGACGCACCACCACCCGCGCCGACGCTTCGTCGTCACCGCCGGTGAGGATCAGCGCGTCGCCGATATCGGTGACGTTTGCGGTGAACGCGCCCAGTTGCCTGGGCGGGGACTCCCGCAGCCGGCGCATCAGTTCGGCGGCCTCGCCGGCGTCGGCGACCCGACGCGACACCGCCGCGACGTCGTGCACGCCGTACCGTCGGGCCAGTTCGTCGAGAGCGTCGGGCACGGAACGGCCCCGACCGTTCAGCGTGGCCACCAGATCGCACACCAGGACCGCGGCGCTGATGCCGTCCTTGTCGCGCACGGCGTCCGGGTCGACGCAGTGCCCGATTGCTTCCTCGTAGGCGTACACCAGGGTGCCGCCGGGGACCTTCGAGTCGGCGCGCGCCAGCCACTTGAAGCCGGTGAGGGTCTCGACGTGGGTTGCGCCGTAGTGCCCGGCGATCGCCGCCAGCATCCGCGACGACACCACGGTGCTGGCCACCACGGTGCTCGCACCGGGGGACCCGTGCGACAGGATGTAATCGCCCAGGAGCCAACCGGTTTCGTCGCCAGAGAGCATCCGCCAACCCGATGCGGTGGGTATGCCGACCGCGCACCGGTCGGCGTCGGGGTCCAGCGCGATGGCGACGTCGGCCCCGACGTCGGCGGCCAGGGCGAGCAGCGCGTCCGTCGCGCCGGGCTCCTCTGGGTTCGGGAAGGCGACGGTGGGGAAGTCGGGGTCGGGCGCGAACTGTGCGCCGACGGTGTGCACGTCGTGAAATCCGGCGCGCCGCAGCGTCTGGACCGCCACCGCGCCGCCCGCCCCGTGCAGCGGCGTCAGGGCCACCCGCACCGATCCGCCTGCCCGGCGCACCCCGGCGGCGCGCCCGATGTAACGCTCGAGAAGGTCGGTCTCGGTGGGTGCGACGGGATGGCGAGCGATCTGGTCGGCCGGGGGAGCGTCGGCCATCGCGGCTTCGATCTGCCGGTCGGTGGGGGAGACGATCTGGATCCCGCCGTCGAAGTACACCTTGTAGCCGTTGTCGGCCGGCGGATTGTGTGAGGCCGTGATCTGGATGCCGGCGGCGGCCCCGGTGTGGCGCACCGCGAATGCGACCACCGGTGTGGGCACCGGGACGGGCAGCAGCAGTACGGAAAATCCTTGGGCCGCAAGCACTTCGGCTGTCACGGTGGCGAAGGACGCCGAACCGTGCCGGGCGTCGCCCCCTACCACCACCAGAGCACCGGCGGGATTGCCGAGCACCTGCGCTACCGCCCAGGTGGCGCGCACCACGACGGCGACGTTCATGGCGTCGGGTCCGCCGCGCACCGGCCCGCGCAGGCCCGCGGTGCCGAAGGCGAGTGGGTGGGCGAATCGCGCGGCAAGTTCTTGCGCGTCACACGCGGCGAGCTCGGCGGCCGTCGCGGGGTCGGGGTCGTGCGCGATCCACTCCTCGGGCGTCATGTGAGTCAGAGCCGGGCTATACGCGCTCGATGACATCGGCCAGCAGTGCTCCCAACTTGGTTGCCGACGCGGCCCCGGCGGCCAGCACCTCGGCGTGGCTCAGCGGTTCGCCGGTGATGCCTGCGGCCAGGTTGGTCACCAGCGACACGCCCAGCACCTCGGCGCCGGCCGCCCTGGCCGCGATCGTCTCGTGCACCGTCGACATGCCCACCAGGTCGGCGCCCAGCATCTGCAGCATCCGGACTTCCGCGGGCGTCTCGTAGTGCGGTCCGGGCAGGCCGGCGTAGATGCCTTCGCTCAGCTCCGGGTCGGCCTGGCGGGCGAGCTTGCGCAGCCGCGACGCGTAGGCGTCCGTCAGGTCGACGAACTGCGGGCCGACCAACGGCGACCGCGCGGTCAGGTTGAGGTGGTCGCTGATCAGCACGGGCTGGCCGACCGTCAGGTCCGGTCGCAGCCCACCGGCCGCGTTGGTGAGCACCACGACGCGGACACCGGCTGCACACGCCGCCCGGACCGGGTGCACGACGTGGCACAGATCATGCCCCTCGTAGGCGTGCACACGGCCGACCATCACCAGGACGCGGTGCTCACCGATGCGCGTCGACAACACTTCGCCGGTGTGCCCGACGGCGGTTGGCGGCGCGAACCCGGGCACTTCCGCCTGCGGGAGCACGGAGGTCGGGGAGCCGAGCGCCGCGACCGCCGGCGACCACCCCGACCCGAGGACGACCGCGACGTCGTGCTCGTCGACGCCGGTGCGTTCGGCGATGACCTCCGCCGCCCGCCGCGCGAGGTTGCCGGGGTCGGGCGCACGGTCGCTCACACTGCGCGAGCCTAGCCCGGCGACGACGGGCGCCGTGTCGG
Source organism: Mycobacterium sp. (assembly GCA_031292665.1). Taxonomy (GTDB): domain Bacteria; phylum Actinomycetota; class Actinomycetes; order Mycobacteriales; family Mycobacteriaceae; genus Mycobacterium. Next base: position 16,430 of record JARLGR010000183.1, read on the forward strand.
GGGAACCGCCCAGCCGCGAATCGGCGAGGGGGACGGCGCGAGCAAGAAGCCCCCGCGTCCGGTGAATGCTATTTCCCCTCCGATAATCGGGCCGCGACCTCGTCGATGTAGTACCGGTGATGGGTTTCGCTGCGTTCGAGCGCCGAGCGGCAATTCAACGCGTCATCCTGCGTCATGAACGGTCCCGCGACGACGGAACACTCGTCGTCCCAAAAGAAGCCATCGAGCACGTACCACCCGGGCAGCAGGCCAGCGGTGTGCTGCTCAATCATTGCCACCCGGTGCTTTTTCGAGTGCTTGTCGTGGTTGTTTCTTGCCGCCACTTTGCTCTCCAGCGACGGATGTCGCGTTACGTCAGGCATCGCCTGCGATGCAAACATATTGTCACGTGAATCTCAAGAGTACATACTTATCGTTGGAATAAAGACCTATGAACATACCGCTGGAGTCGCGGCTAATCGCTGGGTCTCGTGGGTGAGATACTGCGAGGGTGCCCACAGCCCCGTTAGACAGCGTCGAAGATGTGGTGCGGCGACGTGGTGCCGATCTTGTCGAGTTATCCCATGCCATCCATGCCGAGCCGGAGCTGGCATTCAATGAGCACCGCAGCTGCGCCAAAGCGCAGGCGCTCGTCGCCGAACGCGGTTTTGAGGTCACCGCGGGTGCCGGTGGTCTGGACACCGCGTTCCGCGCCGACTTCGGTGGCGGACCGCTCGTCATCGGGATTTGCGCCGAGTACGACGCGCTGCCCGAGATCGGGCACGCGTGCGGACACAACATCATTGCGGCGTCGGCGGTGGGCGCCGCGCTGGCGTTGGCCGAGGTGGCGGACGACCTGGGCCTTCGGGTGGCGCTGCTGGGCACGCCCGCCGAAGAGGCCGGTGGCGGCAAAGAGCTGATGTTGCGGGCCGGGGTTTTCGACGATGTCGCGGCGGCGGTGATGATCCATCCCGGGCCGGCCGACATCGCCGCGGCCCGCTCGCTGGCGCTGTCCGAAGCGGTCGTCCACTACCGCGGCAAGGAATCGCACGCGGCGGTCGCACCGTATTCGGGGGTCAACGCCGCCGACGCGGTGACCGTCGCGCAGGTGGCCATCGGGGTGCTGCGGCAGCAATTCGCGCCGGGCCAGCTGGCGCACGGGATCGTCACCGACGGCGGGCAGGCGGTCAACGTCATCCCGGGGCGCGCGAGCCTGCAGTATGCGATGCGGGCGTTCGAGTCGGATTCGCTGCGAGAGCTGGAGGGCAGGATATTCGCGTGCTTTGCCGCGGGCGCGTTGGCCACCGGCTGCGATTACGAGGTCGACCAGCCCGCCCCGCCCTATGCGGAGCTCAATCCCGACCCGTGGCTGGCCGACGTCTTTCGCGAGGAGATGCGCCGCCTCGGGCGGGAGCCGGTGGCACGCGAGTTCGAGGCGGGGCTTCCCATGGGCAGCACCGATATGGGCAACGTGACGCAGGTGCTGCCGGGCATTCACCCGGTGGTCGGGGTCGACGCCGGCGGCGCCACGGTTCACCAGCGCGCCTTCGCCGCGGCCGCCGCCGGTCCCAGCGCCGACCGCGCCGTGGTGGAGGGCGCGATCATGCTGGCCCGCACGGTGGTCCACCTGGCACAGACCTCCGCACAGCGTGACCGAGTCATGGCCGCGCACGACCTCAGAAGCAGCGGGGCACACGCATGAGCCTCGCCGAGACCGCCGAATCGTGGTTGGCCGCGCGCGCCGACGACCTGGTCGAGTGGCGCCGGCACATGCACCGCTATCCGGAACTGGGCCGGCAGGAGTACGCCACCACCCAGTTCGTCGCCGAACGATTGGCGGACGCGGGGCTCAACCCCAAGGCGCTGCCTGGCGGAACCGGGCTGGTCTGTGATCTCGGTCCCGAGGGTGAGCCCAGGATCGCGCTGCGGGCCGACATCGACGCGCTGCCCATGGCCGAGCGGACCGGCGCCCCGTACGCGTCGCACATGCCCAACGTCGCCCACGCCTGCGGGCACGACGCGCACGCCGCGATATTGCTGGGTACCGCGCAGGTGTTGGCGTCAGTGCCGGAACTGCCGGTCGGGGTGCGGTTGATCTTCCAGGCCGCCGAGGAGCTGATGCCCGGCGGGGCGATCGACGCCATCGCCGCCGGGGCGATCAGCGGGGTGTCGCGGATCTTCGCCCTGCACTGCGATCCCCATCTTGCGGTCGGCCGGGTCGCGGTGCGGCAGGGCCCCATCACGTCGGCCGCCGACTCGATAGAGATCACGCTGTATTCGCCGGGCGGGCACACCTCGCGTCCGCATTTGACCGCCGACCTGGTCTACGGCCTCGGCACCTTGATCACCGGGCTGCCCGGAGTGCTGTCGCGCCGCATCGACCCGCGCAACGCCACCGTCTTGGTCTGGGGTGCGGTCAACGCGGGAGTGGCCGCCAACGCCATTCCGCAGAACGGCGTGCTGTCGGGCACCGTCCGCACCGCCAGCCGCCAGACCTGGGTCGGCCTCGAAGCGATCATCCGCCAGGCCGTGTCCGCGCTGCTGTCGCCGCTGGCGATCGAGCACACGCTGCGCTACCACCGCGGCGTTCCGCCGGTGGTCAACGAGGAGGTCTCGACGCACATCCTGACCCACGCCATCGAAGCCGTCGGCCCGGAGGTGCTGGCGGATACCCGGCAATCCGGCGGTGGTGAGGACTTCTCCTGGTACCTGGAGGAGATACCCGGCGCGATGGCGCGACTGGGCGTCTGGTCGGGCGAGGGGCCGCAACTGGACCTGCACCAGCCGACGTTCGACCTCGACGAGCGGTCCCTGCCGATCGGGGTGCGCCTGATGGTCAACATCATCGAGCAGGCTGCCGCGTTCATCTAGACGGCGAGCGTGCGTGTTCCCCCGCAAGCGGGAGGTGCCCCCAGCACGCCGACACGCCGTGTTGCCCGGCATTCTGCGCGCGCTCGTCACGCTGAATTGTGGACACTACGCAGTGCCCCGACGATGACCGGCATGCATTCAGCGCTCAGCCAGCTACTCGACGTCCAAGGCGGAGTCGTCACGTCCGCCCAGGCGCTGACATTCCTCACCCGTCGCGGGTTGGAAGCACAGCTGAATGCCGTTGCACTACATCGGGTTCGGTATGGCATCTACGGCCGCGGTGACTTGACCACCGCACTGCGACTGCGCGGACTCGACCTGGTGGCCGCGGATGTCAGGTACCGGCCCGTCGAACTCGTGCGGCGGCTCGAAATGCGACTGGAGCGAGCTCGCGCCGCCTGACTTTCTCGCGAAGGTGCGCAGAATGCCACCTCAAACGGGGTGTCGGCGTGCTGGGGGCACCTCCCGCTTGCGGGGGAACACGCACGCTCGCGAAAAGGAACTATCATGCGCTGGTCCCCGGGCCGATGTTGCTGGCCGGACGTGTCCGCAGGTCGTGGACGTAGTCGCTTGGTGCGCCGGCGATTTCCGCGGCGTCGGCCATGACGCCCAGGTATCGCGCCGACGGCAGGCCGCCCTCCCAGGCGTCCAGCACGTACAGCCACGCCAGCACGGGATCGGTGTTGGTGTCCGACGCGATGCGCTCCACCCGGCATCGGATCTTCTTGTGGACGCCGAACTCCGATCCCTCCCACCGGTCCAGGTTGTTCTCGTCCGCCGGCGTCATGTCGTACAGGACGACGAACACCTTGGAACCCGGATCCTCGACGACGGTGGCCAGGGCGCCTTCCCAGCCGATGTCCTCGCCGCCGAAGGTCAACCGCCACCCGTGCAGCCAGCCGGTTCCGGCCATCGGCGAATGGGGCGCGCGCTCCTGCATCTGCTCGGGATCCATGTTCGACCCGTAAGCGGCGTAGATCGGCACGGGGAAAGCTTAAACGGCGCACACTCGCGCGGTGTTCACCCCGAGCGCTTCATGCGGCCTCCGACTAGGTTATGAACTGTGGTGACCCGCATCGTGATCCTCGGCGGAGGCCCGGCCGGTTACGAAGCCGCGCTCGTCGCCGCCACCTCACACCCCGATTCGGCACACGTCACCGTGATCGACTCCGACGGCATGGGCGGGGCGGCCGTGCTGGATGACTGCGTGCCGTCCAAGACGTTCATCGCCTCGACGGGGTTGCGCACCGAGCTGCGCCGGGCGCCGCGGCTGGGCTTCGACATCGACTTCGAGGACGCCAAGATCTCGCTGCCGCGGATCCACGAACGGGTCAGGCGGCTGGCCGCCGAGCAGTCGGCAGACATTGCCGCGCAGCTGCGCAGCGTGGGCGTCTACATGGTCGCCGGCCGCGGCGAGCTGGTCGACCCCACCCCGGGGATGGCCTGCCACCGCATCAAGGCGACCGCGGCGGACGGCTCCACCAGCGAGTACGAGGCGGACGCGGTGCTGATCGCCACCGGGGCCAGCCCGCGGATCCTGCCGTCGGCCCAGCCGGACGGCGAGCGCATCCTGACCTGGCGCCAGCTCTACGACCTGGAGGCGCTGCCCGAGCACCTGATCGTCGTGGGCTCGGGTGTCACCGGCGCCGAGTTCGTCCACGCCTACACCGAGCTGGGTGTGCCGGTCACGGTGGTCGCCAGCCAGGACCGGGTGCTGCCCTACGAAGACGCCGACGCCGCGCTGGTCCTGGAAGAAGCGTTCTCCGAACGGGGCGTGCAGCTGGTCAAGAACGCCCGCGCGGCGTCGGTCACCCGTACCGACACCGGCGTCCTGGTCACGATGACGGACGGCCGCACCGTCGAGGGCAGCCACGCCCTGATGACCATCGGGTCGGTGCCCAACACCGGCGGCCTCGGCCTGGAACGCGTCGGCATCGAGCTGGGCCGGGGCAACTACATCACCGTGGACCGGGTTTCGCGGACCTCGGTGCTCGGCATCTACGCCGCCGGCGACTGCACCGGCCTGCTGCCGCTGGCGTCGGTCGCCGCCATGCAGGGCCGGATCGCGATGTATCACGCGCTGGGTGAGGGCGTGAGCCCGATCCGGCTGCGCACGGTCGCGGCGACGGTGTTCACCAGGCCTGAAATCGCTGCCGTCGGCGTGCCGCAGTCGGCGATCGACGACGGCTCGGTGACGGCCCGGACCATCATGCTGCCGTTGCGCACCAATGCGCGGGCGAAGATGTCGGGCCTGCGGCAGGGTTTCGTCAAGATCTTCTGCCGGCGGTCCACCGGCGTGATGATCGGCGGCGTGGTGGTGGCGCCGATCGCCTCCGAACTGATCCTGCCGATCGCCGTGGCCGTGACCAACCGCATCACCGTCAACGAGTTGGCGCAGACGCTGGCCGTTTACCCGTCGCTGTCCGGTTCGATCACCGAGGCCGCGCGCCGGCTGATGGCCCACGACGATCTGGACTGAAGGCGGCGAATGACGCCAACAAAGCTAGCCTTGGGGAAGCACCCGTCCTACTGACGAGTAACCGACAGGAGTCTGTGTTCGTGAGCAACCCGATTCAGGCGCCCGAAAGCGCGCAGACCTGGGCGGCTTCCACGTTGGGACCTCGGCAACGCGCGTTAGCCTGGGAGCGACTCGGCGCCGAGCAGTTCGACGTGGTGGTCATCGGCGGTGGCGTCGTCGGCTCCGGGTGCGCGTTGGACGCCGCCACGCGCGGGCTCAAGGTCGCGCTGGTCGAGGCGCGCGATTTCGCCTCCGGCACGTCGAGCCGTTCGTCGAAGATGTTTCACGGGGGGTTGCGCTACCTCGAGCAACTCGAATTCGGGCTGGTGCGCGAGGCGCTCTACGAGCGCGAGCTGTCGCTCACCACGTTGGCGCCACATCTGGTCAAGCCGTTGCCGTTCTTGTTTCCACTGACCAAGCGCTGGTGGGAACGCCCGTACGTGGCCGCCGGCATCTTCCTTTACGACCGGCTCGGCGGCGCGAAATCGGTTCCGGCGCAAAAGCATCTGACCCGCGCCGGCGCTTTGCGGTTGAGCCCGGGCCTCAAGCGCAGCTCGCTGGTCGGTGGGATTCGCTACTACGACACCGTCGTCGACGACGCCCGGCACACCATGACCGTCGCGCGCACCGCCGCGCATTACGGCGCGGTGGTGCGATCCTCCACCCAGGTGATCGCGTTGCTGCGCGAGGGCGACCGGGTGACCGGCGTGCGGGTCCGCGACTCCGAGGACGGCGCGATCACCGAAGTCCGCGGCCACGTCGTGGTCAACGCGACCGGGGTGTGGACCGACGAGATCCAGGCGCTGTCCAAGCAGCGCGGCCGCTTCCAGGTGCGCGCGTCCAAGGGCGTGCACGTGGTGGTGCCGCGCGACCGGATCGTCAGTGACGTCGCGATCATCCTGCGCACCGAGAAGTCGGTCATGTTCGTCATCCCATGGGGGACCCACTGGATCATCGGAACGACCGACACCGACTGGAACCTCGACCTTGCCCACCCCGCGGCCACCAAGGCCGACATCGACTACATTCTCGGCACCGTCAACACCGTGCTGGCCACCCCATTGACGCATGCCGATATCGACGGGGTCTACGCCGGGCTGCGGCCGCTGCTGGCGGGGGAAAGCGAGGAGACCTCCAAGCTGTCCCGGGAGCACGCCGTGGCGGTGCCCGCGCCGGGCTTGGTGGCAATCGCCGGCGGCAAGTACACCACCTACCGGGTCATGGCGGCCGACGCCGTCGACGCTGCGGCCGAGTTCATCCCGACGCGGGTGGCGCCGTCGATCACCGAGAAGGTCCCGTTGATGGGCGCCGACGGCTACTTCGCCCTGATCAACCAGGCGGAGCACGTCGGTGCGCTGCAGGCCCTGCACCCCCACCGGGTGCGCCACCTGCTGGACCGCTACGGTTCGCTGATCGGCGAGGTTTTGGGCTTGGCGGCCGACGCTCCCGAGCTGCTGCGCCCGATCAAAGAGGCGCCGGGCTATTTGAAGGTGGAAGCGCTCTACGCCGTCACCGCCGAGGGGGCCCTGCACCTGGAGGACATTCTGGCGCGCCGGATGCGCATCTCCATCGAGTACTCGCACCGCGGCGTCGACTGCGCCCGGGAGGTGGCCGAAGCGGTCGCGCCCGTGCTGCGCTGGAGCGCCGACGACGTCGAGCGTGAGGTCGCCAATTACACCGCACGGGTCGAGGCCGAGATCCTCTCGCAGGCCCAGCCCGACGACGTGTCGGCCGACGAATTGCGGGCCAGCGCCCCGGAGGCGCGCGCCGAGATCCTCGAGCCGGTACCGCTCAATTGAGCCTGTGGTGAGGGCCGCCCCGCTCCCGCTTCGCGACGGGCTGGGGCCCGCCCGGGTGCGGTTGGATGGCGGGCCGGTGCTGGCCGAGCTGACCGCCCGCTTTGGCGCGCCGGCCCGTTCGAAGGTCCTGGCCGGAGAAGTCGTCGACGCCGACGGCGCTGTGGTCGACGAGGCCACGGTGCTGCCCGCCGGATCGCACGTCTACCTCTACCGCGAGCTGCCCGACGAAGTGCCGGTGCCCTACGACATCCCGGTGCTCTATCGCGACGCGGACATCGTGGTCGTCGACAAGCCGCCCTTCTTGGCAACCATGCCGCGCGGGCGGCACGTCGCACAGACCGCGCTGGTGCGACTGCGGCGCGAGCTGGGCTTGCCGGAACTGACCCCGGCCCATCGGCTGGACCGGTTGACCGCCGGGGTGCTGGTGTTCACCACCCGCCGCGAGGTGCGCGGGGCCTACCAGACGCTGTTCGCCCGCGGCCTGGTGGCCAAGACCTATCTCGCGCGGGCCGCCTTCGATCCGGCACTGGAGCTGCCGCGGGTGGTCCGAAGCCGCATCGTCAAACGCCGGGGCCACCTGCAGGCGGTCTGCGAGCCGGGTGAGCCCAACGCGGAGACGTTGGTTGAGAGGGTTTCCGACGGTCTGTACCGGTTGACGCCACGCACCGGACGCACCCACCAGCTGCGGGTGCACATGGTGTCGCTGGGGATACCGATCGAGGGAGACCCGTTGTATCCGACGGTGATCGATGTGCCGGCCGACGACTTCAGCACGCCGCTGCGGTTGCTGGCGCAGCGCCTCGAGTTCGATGACCCGGTGACGGGAGTGCGGCGTGAGTTCGTCAGCCGCCGACCGGGCCCGTAGCCGAAACCCGCCGCCGGGGTCATCGCCGCGATGACGGAAACCGCCTTGCCGATTCCCGCGGGGGTCGACGCCGGTGACATGGATGTTCAAGGCATCCGCACCCGGATCCTTGAGGTTGGCCCGGCCAATGGGCTCGCCCCGCTCGTCCTGCTCCATGGTGCAGGTACCGACTCGGCGCTGGTCTCCTTCGGTTCCGCGCTGACTTCTCTGGGACAGCGCCGTCGCGTCATAGCGCCGGACCTGCCCGGGTACGGCGAGACCCAATTCACGGATTCGCCTTTTTCCATTCCCTGGTATGCGGACTGGATCGCCGATCTGATTCACCGACTTGGTGTCGATCGGGTCGACCTCGCGGGATTGTCGCTCGGGGGATGGATCACGCTCGAAGTGGCCATCAGCCACCCGGACGTGGTGCGCCGCATTGTTCCCATCAACCCCGGCGGCGTGACCGAGAAGTTCAAGTTCTTGCGCACAGCGCAGTGGGTCGCCAACCACCCGAAAATGAACAGCCAAATGCACAGGTGGTACGCCCGCATGGGCCGTCGCCTCACCCGAATGCAACTGCGCAGCCGCATCATTGAGAACGCGACGGCGCTGACCCACGACCTGATCGACGCAGTCCTCGTCAACAGCAAGCGCCCCCATGCAGGAGAAGCGTTTGCCGCCACACAGCGATGGGCGTTCAGCCTCGGACCCGAGGGCTGGTCGCTCGCGCCGAGGCTGCCGCAAATCAAAGCCAAAACCCTGATAATCGCCGGGCGGAACGACAAGATCGTGCCCGTAGCGGACTCGGTCCGAGCATCGCAGCTCGTTCAGGACGGAGACGTGCGAATTCTGGAACCGTGCGGACATTGGCTGGTGCGTGACTGCCCGACTGAGTTTGTCGATGCTGTCAACCAGTTCCTCGTCTGATCCGAATCGGATAAGCCCCCGGGCACGATCGGATCAACTGAATCAATGCCGGTGGAGCCAATTAGACTCGAACGCATGTCCGATAGACGCCTCCGAGCGGTCGGGGCGCTGGTGGATCGCATGTGTCGTCGAACAGTTCACCCTCGCCGGCAGGGGCTCAACACCCGCGTCGGAGGTGTGCGCCGACGGGCTCATCACTCCGGAACTCGTCAGGGAGTTGGCCGCCTCCGCCAAGCTGGTGCCGCTGGTCCATCCGGCCGACGCCCCACCCGAGGACGGCTATGTGCCGTCGAAGGCGTTGGCCGATTTCGTGCGCTGCCGGGATCTGCCCCTGCCGCTGGCCCGGCTGCGACCGACCGGCGTCCGACTGCGATGTGGACCATACGATCCCGTACGCCGACGGCGGGCCCACGCATGCGGCCAAGATCAAGTGCTATTGCCATACGCACCAACGATTGTCTAAAGGACACTTGACGAGTGGGGCGGATAGGGCCAGGTGGGCGGCCCGCTGAGCAGCAATAGTGTTCGCGCTCCTGCGCCCCTGCCTGACCGCCACGACCATGCGGTTGCTGCCGCTGATACTGCTGGAACTGGTGCCCTTTGGCTCTTGAGGCGGCCCGTGTGGGGGAGGACACTCTGAGCCGTGCGGCTGCGTCGGCGCTCTGGCCGGTTCCGCACAAACCACAAGTTCAGCCAAGTGCTTAGGAGGATTCGATGAAGTACGTTATGGCGTGGACGAGCCGTCTTGTCGGCAGCGGCAAGGAAAACGAGGACGCCATGCGGCGCGGCTTGGAACTGTTTTCGAAGTGGAAGCCACCCAAAGGCACGACGTTCCACCAATTCGTCGGACGGCTCGACGCCGAAGGCGGGTTCGCGGTGGTGGAGACCGACAACCCGGCGGAGCTGCTGGACAGCACTGGCAAGTTCGCGCCCTACAACGTCTTCCAGGTCTATCCAGTCGTCGATATCAACGAATGGGCGAAGACGGCGCAGGAGGGTGTCAAGTTCAGGGGGTGAATCGGCTGAGCCGCGCCTACAGACAGTGAACGGGTTGACTAACCGTTGCCTACCTTTGGCCTGATTGAGCGATTAGTGGTCGGATGGACGCCATGCAGACCGCAGGAACGTCGCTTCAGCTATTAGGCGCAGTCGTCACCGCAGTCGGACTCTTCTACGCCTAGCTCCACGCCAGCGTGGAGGCCATTCTGCCTGGCACACAAGAGGAGCGGCTACACCGCGTCGAAAACCAGGTCTCCACGCTTCTTGGTCACGTCGATGCCCGTGGCCTTGCAGTTCGGCGTCGGCTTTGCCCTTGCGGGTCACTTGTTCGCGCAGCTCCCCGAGCTTGGATATGATGCTGTTCCGCCACTGGTCGACGCTGTTTTGCCACTGGTCGAACCTGGCCGATGCGCGCTTCCAAAAGCGTGTTGAGTTTTAACCACTACTGGCTTTAGCACATCGGTGGGCGGCGGGTTGGTTTTGAACGCAGCGAGTAGGGGCGAAGGCCGCCCGGCTGCTAATGCGAGACGAGGGTCAGGCGGCTGCTTAGTGACCGGGCCCCATCATGCAGCCGGGTCCCATCATTCCCTGCATCATGGCGGGCATCCCGTCCTGGACGAAGCCGGTGACCTCCCGCGCGTGTGCGCGGATGACGTCGGTGAGGGCGGGATCGTCGGCGGTCTCCTCGGCGATCACACCCGTAGGGGTGAACGTGAGCTGGCGACGGTAGCCGCTGGCGTGCCGGAAAAGAGTCGGCAGGCTTTGGCTCATGCAGGCGACCTCGGTTCCCTGATCGAGGTGGGCGTACATGCTTGAGACATGCGCCTGTAGTTGGGCGGCGAGGTCTGCGGAACTCGATTCGGTGGTGGTGCGCACGCCTCCGGGAATGTCCTCAACGCGACGATTGATTTCGCTGTGCCGCATGAACATCTCCATGTAGCGGCTCATGTCCATGCGACCCGCGCCCCCAAAACCGCCTCCGTCGGTGAGGCGGATAGCCGTCGAGGGCGGTTCAAAGATGCTGCGATGGACAAACCGCAGACCGAGGATGCTGCCCGCTCCAAGCCCGCCGAGCGTGGCAAGCGCCGCCCGTCGCGTCAACCTAGCCATCGTGATTAGCGGTGTTCACGCAGCAGCGTAATGCGCCGACGGTATTCGTCTTCATCTATCTCGCCCCGAGCAAAGCGTCCGGCCAGCACGTCCTCGGGGCGCGGCGGCTCGTAACGGGGCGGACGGCCCCTGGCGCCGCCTGAGCTGACCAGGTAGCGGATAGCAAGGACAATGGCGGTGATCACGGCTACCCAGAACAACACCATCACAACGGACATCAAAAGCCAGCCGCCCCAACCCCATCCGCCGCCCCACCAGCCGTCGTACATCATCGGCGCATCCCTCCGAGACATATTCCCATGCAACACCAAAGTTAAGGTTGCCGCCGCCCTCTCGCGGCAGCCTCTCGCAAGTCGACCAGGTACGCGCTGCAATTTCCAGGGCCGATAGTCCCTACCCCCGCGGGGTATGTGTGTGGAATCGTTCGGAACATGACGCAAACTCCTGAATCCAGGGCCTTACCGACCACCGCGACTCGGCAATCCGCGAACGACGATGGCGGCGCGCGTAGCCGCCTAGGCCAGGTGGCGGCGTGGGTGGTCATAGTCGCTGGCATCGTGTTCGTCGTCGCGGTGATCTTCTTCTCGGGGCTCTTCTTGGGCTGGTCCTCAAGTGCCCACTATGGCTGGCACCGGGGTTACTACGGTGGCCGTGACGGTACCTGCCCAATGATAGGATCCGGCGGGATGATGGGACCCGGCGGAATGGTGGGACCGGGAGGAATGGGTCCAAGTGGACCGATGGGTCCTCAGCAATCGCCTACGACGACACCCACCACGCCGCACCCCTAGCGCGTAGCAAGCGGAAGGGTTCCTCGATCCGACGCTGTATTCGCTGCACCCTCACACCGAGGCCTTTAGGCCCCTCCGGTGATGCCGCTCACTAAAGTGTTCTTCGGCCAGTCGGTGCCATCACCGCAGGAAGCCGTTCAAAGGCAAGTTAAGAAGAATGCCGCGCTTGATTCGCTGTATCGTGCGAGGCCGTCGGCGCGGGTAATAAGGGTGGCTGTGGGAGTCGATGACGGAGCGGAAGTAACCGCAATAGCTTGTGCACCGCAACGCCAACCCCTCCAACACGCTGATGACCAGCGACGACTTCACCTACTTGATCGACTTCGGCGCCGCTTCGACCAGAGTGACCAAACCCGGCGCGTAGGGTCCCTATATGAGAAGGGCATTCGTCGTTACATTCGCGGTCGGGTTGATCGTCGCAGTGTTCGGTCTGATCTGGGCGCTCCAGGGATTCGGAGTGCTTGGTGGTAGCCCGATGAGCAACACCACGACATGGTCCATCATTGGTCCGATCACGGTGCTGATCGGCATCGTGATTGCGGTATTCAGTTGGCGGAAACTCTCGTCGAAATAGTGCTTCACGACTCCGCCACGGTGAAGTCCACCGTGTGCCAGCCGGTGGCGCCGTCGGGGACGGGACCAACCTGATCTGCGGTTTGGACAGCCCCGGTGTTGTCGGTGGCGCGCACGGTGATGGTGTGTTTCCCAGGGCTTTTCGCCTGCCAGGGGAAGCTCCACAACCGCCACGTCTCGTTGGAATAGCTCGCGCCCAGTTCAGCGGGCTGCCACACGCCATCGCCGATGCGGACCTCCACGGCCCGCACGCCACGATTTTGTGCCCACGCGACACCGCCAAACACCACGGGTCCCATCGGAACCTTCTGACCACCTGTCGGCACGTCGATCCGCGACTCGGTCTTGATGGGTGCACGGGGTGCCCAGCCCTGCCGCGTCCAATACGCCTTTGCTCTGTCGAAGCGAGTCAGCTCCATCTCGACGACCCACTTGGTGGCCGACACATACCCGTAGAGCCCGGGTACTACCAGCCGGGCCGGGTACCCATGGTCGATCGGCAGCGGCTGACCGTTGAGGCCGACCGCCAGGAGCGCGTCGCGGCCATCGGTGAGCGCTTCAACTGGCGTGCCGGCGGTGAACCCGTCGATCGACGTCGAGAGCATCATATCGGCGTCCGCGTGCACACCGGCCACCGCCAGCAGATCAGCGACCCGGTAGCCCGTCCAGACGCCCGTCGAAATCAGCTTGCCTCCAACGGGATTCGACACGCAGGTCAGCGTCGTCACCATTTCGACGACGTCGAAGTGGGCGAGGTCGTCGAAGCTGTAGGTGGCTTCGCGGTCCACCATGCCGTGGATGCGCAGCCGCCAGTCGCCGTGGCTGAGTTGGGGAACACTGAGTGCGGTGTCCACCCGGTAAAGGTCGGTGTTGGCGGTGATAAAGCTCGGTAGCGCAACGCCGTTCGGTTGCACATCAGCAGGTATGGGTGGCGCCGATGTGCGGGGTCGGGGAAGTGTGAAGCTGTTGCGGTCAGCTGCCACCGAATGCACCAACCGCGTGATGACCGCACCCACCACACCACTCACTACTCCGAATCCGAGCAATCCGACCATGACCAACCTGCGCCTGCCGGCATCCGGCTGGTCGTGGTCGGCTCTGTCTTCCGGGTCTCCCGGGCCGGGCCAGAACCGACGGGTGAGCCAGCGTAGGGCCGCCACGCCGCAGGCGGCGCCCGCGACGGTGGGGATCGTGTCGAGTGCTGTCGCACCCTGCCGCGACAGCACTGCGATGCATCCGAGGACGCCCGCCGCGGCGATCACGGTGCTGCCGAGCGGGCGGCGCTGGGTCTCGAGGCTCCCGGCGATTGCAGCGATCGTAGCGATCACCACGAGCACGACGACGGCCACGAAAAGTTTGTCCAGAGAGCCCAGGGTCTGAATCGCCCACTCTTTGATGGGCCCCGGTGTCAGGTCGACGACCACTGAGCCGATCGCAGCACGCGCATCGGCCCGCGCACCGAACGGGATGCCCACCAGCTGGGCTACCCCGAGCGCGACGGACGCGGCGGCGACCCCGGCAATCATCCGCTCATTCGACGGGGCGACAGCCATCGGAGTTACTGTACTCGCGTTCCCCTCAACGAGCGGAAACACCTTGCCGTGCAGTCGAACCGGCGACATCGGCATGCTGCCGTCGCCCGGCGGCACGGTGCCGGCGATCTACCCTGCCGGTGCACAGGCAACGAAGCCGACCGCCGCCCTCGTCGGTGCCGAATCTGGCAACGAGCCGGTCGGCGTGATTACCTTCCGGCCCGCCGTCCTAACTCCGGAGTGTCTAGAAGTCGAGCACTCAACATCGCCGCTAAACGGCGAGGTATCGGCCGTTCACTAACGGAAGAGGCTTTAGCCCGGCGCCCTCGCCACGAGTAGTAGTAGTAGTAGTAGTAGTAGTAGTAGTAGTAGTAGTAGTAGTAGTAGTAGTAGTAGTAGTAGTAGTAGTAGTAGTAGTAGCGTGCGCGAGACAAAACGGCGAAGTGTTCTTCGCGGTTCCGGCTACCACCACCAATGATTACGTTCGAACTTGCCGAACGTGGCTACGCCGAACGTATTCCTGCGTGTCCGGCGGCAGGATTGCCCCCCGTACCGGCCCCACGCGACGTTTGAACCGGTGCGTCTGACCATAGGCACGCAGATCAGGAGGCGGTGGATTCCATTTCACGTAGGCGCTTGAGCGCTGGTCTTATAACTCGCATCGACAACGATGGCGAGAGCCGCTCTAGGTACCACCATGCCTTCCACCACGCTGGCACCACAATGATCGCCTTTCCGCGTAACACGGCGCGAAGGGCGCGCTCGGCGAAGATTTCGGGTGCCATGGGCCGCAATTGCTCCCAGAATTTGAGCATTGACTCGTCGCTGAGGCCGTTGTTCCGCCCGTACTTACCGCCAGCGAGGATCGGGGTCCGAATCACGCCCGGACAAAGCACCGACACTTGCACGCCGTGGCGCTCGGCCTCGATCCGCAACGTTTTCGAGATCGCGACGACGGCGTGTTTGGTGGCGGTGTAGCTCCCCTGGCCCGCAGTGGTGACAAGACCGGCCATCGAGGCTGTGTTCACGATGTGTCCGGAGTGCTGCCGGATCATGATCGGATACACCGCTTGGATGCCGTGTGCCACACCGCGCAGGTTCACGTCGAAGACGTCATTCCAGTCATCAAGCGTGTAGGAGTCGATCTCACCGCCGACCCCAATGCCGGCATTGTTGAAGAGGTAGTCGATCCGCCCGGATTGCTGCACCGCCTCGGCGACGGCGCGCTCAAACGATGAGTAATTGCGCACATCGAGCTCGATCGCGTGTGCCTTTGCCCCACCACTGTTGAGGCGTTGAGCCAGCTCCTGCGCCGGGCCGATCTGACGATCGGCGATCCAGACCTCGGCGCCCTCCTCGACCAACTTGGTCGTCAACGCGGCGCCGATGCCGGACGCCCCGCCGGTAACGAATGCGACCTTGCCCGACACGCTCGACGCCATTGCGGAAGGATAATCGCTCGCCTTCGCAAGCAGAAGAGATGCTGTCAGCGAGGTCGTCGACGACGGTCTAGGCAGTCATAGTTGAAATGTAGTTTGGCAATCCGGTGTCATCATTTGGTGAAGACGTTCTGGGGCTGGACCGACAAGCAACTGGCTGACGGGACGCTGATCCTGACCTCCCCGGCCGGGTGCACCTATGTCACCACCCCGGGCAGCGCAAATCAATACCGAACGCAGGCAGAATCATCAGGCCCGCGCCGCGCGGACAACCGAACGCCCGACCTACACCGGACCCGCCCCGCCGCACACCGACGACGACGACCCACCGCCGTTGTGAGTGGCATGAAGACCCCGGGACCGGGTAGCCCGTGGCCATGGACATCACCGTCACCTTCATCGGTAACGCCACCACGTTGATTTCCGCGGGTTGGCTGACGTTGTTGACGGACCCGAACTTCCTGCACCGGGGGCAGCGTGCCTACCTCGGTTACGGGCTGGTGTCCAAGCGGCTCAAGGACCCGGCGCTGCGCATCGACCAACTCCCGCCGATCGATGCCGTCGTGCTGTCGCACATGCACGGCGACCACTGGGACCGGGTGGCGCAGCGGGGACTCGACCATGGACTCCCGATCGTCACGACGCCCGACGCGGCCAAGCGGCTCCATCGCGCGGCTTCGCCCGCGCCCGCGGTCTGTCGACATGGCAACACCACACGATCTCCGAAAGCGGCACGAACGTCACCATCACGTCGCTGCCCGGGCGCCACGCACCGATCGGGATCCATCGGCTGCTGCCGCCGGTGATGGGCACCATGCTGGAGTTCGCTTCCGGGGACTCACCGCGGGCGCAGGCTCTATGTCTCCGGGACACCCTGCTCATCGAAGAGCTCAACGAGATCCCCGAGCGTTTCGACTCGATCGACGCCGGGGTGCTACACCTCGGCGGTACCCGGCTGCCGGCCGGGCGGCGGCTTCCGTTCGGCCTGACGGTAACTATGGACGGCCGTCAGGGCGCAGAACTCGTGGCGATGCTCAGGCTGCCGAAGATAATCCCCGTCTATTTCGACGACTACGGCGTCTTTGCGTCGCCGTTGGACGATTTCACGCGAGAAATGCAATGCCGCGGCATGGCCGACCTAATCGTCGAGGTCCAACGCGGCGCCTCGGTGACCGTGTGACCCGCCGGGTGCCCTAAAAAGGCCCTACGACCATTTCTGTCGGGACCAAGGCCTCGTGATCGAAAACTCATGGCTGACTAGCGTCACAGGTATATCGTTCGTCACATCCGGTACAAAAGGGGATAAGGTCCGGGCTGCACGGGAGAGGCGTCGATGCACAATGTTCCAGGGTTCGTCGCGGCCTAGTCGACGTAATTTTCCAATGGCGTTACCCGCGCAGGGAGGGTAAGAATCATGGATTTGTTCGCGCCTCCCGAGATCATTTCGGCGCTGATCCACACCGGGCCCGGAGCGGGCTCGCTGATCGAGGCCTCCGGCGCGTGGCAGCAGGTGGCCGTGGAGTTGGAGAACTCCGTTGCCGTCTACGCGTCGGCGTTGTCGGGACTGATTGAAACGTGGAGCGGTCCGTCCGCAATGGCGATGGTCCAGTCGGTGCAGCCCTATCTCATCTGGTTGCGCACCACCGCGCAGCAGTCGCAGCAGATGGGCGCCTCGGCAGAGGCCGCGGCGACGGCATTGAGCTCCGTTCGTGCGGCAGTGGTCACCCCCGCGCAGGTCACCGCCAATCGGACACGGCTGGCGCAGTTGCTGGCCACCAACCGGTTCGGTAGCAATACGGCGGCGATCGCCGAAACGGAAGCCGAGTACCAGACGATGTGGACGAACAACGCAGCGGCGATGACTAGCTATCAGGCGGCCTCGGCGCAAGCCACCGCGCTGCCACAGTTCTCTTCACCGCTGACGATCGCCAATCCGGCCGGGGCGGCCGCTCAGGCCAGCACGGTGCCCGCGGCCACCTCGTCCAACAGTGCCGCCTCGCTCTCCTCGATCTTGTCGTCGCTGATCGGTTCCAACTCCGGAGATCTGGTCACCAATGGCTGGTTCCAGCTGGGCAACACCTGGGGCAACCAGTTCCTCTCGTCCGGGTTTCCCATCAACCTGCTCGGCGTGGAGGCGCAGTTGGCGACCGCCCAGGGGGTTCAGTCCGTGGGTGGCGAAGTCGGCCAGGGCCTGGCGGAGGGAGAGGCCGCGCTGGGCGCATCGGAGGCCGAAGTCGCCAGTGCGGTCAGGGCCGCCGGATCGGCCACGGCACCGACGGCCGCGCTGGGCGTGGGTGTCACGGTGGGCAAGCTGACCGCCCCGCCCGCTGTGGTGGGGCTGTTGCCGGCTGCGCAATCGCCGGTGCAACTCGCCTCGTCGGTGTCGCCGCTACCTGCCGGGAACTCCGCGATGCCGATGATGCCGATGATGCCGATGATGGTGCCGCCGCCGATCTCTGCGGGCAGTGGCTGGCGCAAGAGGAAGCAGCAGAACGTCGAAGACCTCGAGTGCGGTGCGGAGCTCCCGAAAAAAGTGGTGCAAAGGCCCCCAAGCGGGGGATGAGGGCCGACGATGGTGCCCCACAACAGCGGACGCAGCAGTAGGACACCGAGAATTTTCGCGGGGTCCGACGCGCCGCGATCGTCCTACCCGGGCCGTTCTTCGGGGTAAGCCGTGATGGATTTTGGCATGCTGCCGCCCGAGATCACCTCGGCGCTGATTCACTCCGGGCCCGGTGCGGGGTCGCTGATCGGGGCTTCGGCCGTTTGGCAGCAACTGAGCATCGAGCTTGAGGAATCCGCTGGCAGCTATTCCTCGGTGTTGTCGTCACTGACCGCGGACTGGCGCGGTCCGTCCTCGATGGCGATGGCGAAAGCCGTCGAACCCTACCTCGCCTGGCTGAGTGCCACCGCGCAGCAGTGCGAGGTGGTCGGTTCCTCGGTGCGGGCGGTCGCAGCGGCGTTCGAGCTGACTCATTTCACGGTTGTGCCTCCCGCAGCGGTCAGCGCCAACCGGACGCGGTTGGCGTGGCTGCTGGCCACCAACTTTTTCGGGATCAACCTGCCGGCGATCGCCGAAACCGAGGCCGAATACGTAGCCATGTGGATAAACAACTCGGCGGCGATGTATCGCTATGCGGCAACGTCGGCGAGCGCCATTGTGTCGCAGCAATTTTCGCCGCCGCCCGTGATCGTGGATCCGATGGGGCTGGCAACGCAGGCAAATCTGGTGCCCGCCGCCGCCCAATCTCAGGCGGCCTCGATCCTGTCGCAGCTCCAAGCCTTCAACCCCACCACAGGTTGGTTCGGCCTTGCGGACACGTGGGCAAACCAGACGATCGCCGCGGGCGGATATCCGGTGAACATCATCGGTGTCTTGGCGCAATTGGCGACCGCCAAGGGGTTCGAGTCGCTGGGCGGTGACGTCGGAGCGGGGTTGGCGGAAGGCGAGGCCAGCTTGGCGGCGGCGGAGGCGCGATTCGCCAGCGCCCTCGGCGCGGCCGGATGGGCGGAAGCACCTACCGCGGAGGTGGGTGTTGGAGTCATGGTCGGCAAGCTGGTTGCGCCGCCCGGTGTGGTGGGACTGTTCCCGACGGAGTCACCCGTGCAACTCGCCTCGGCGGTGGCGTCGCTTCCTTCGGAAACGCCCCCGTGGCTTGGGATGCCGATGACCCCGATGGGGGTGCCGCCGGCCGCGGCGGGCAACCGGCGGCGCGAGGGGCGGGACTACGACAACATCGAGTACGGCTCGGAGCTGTTGGGCACGGTGATGCAACGACCGCCCTCAGCGGGATAGCGTCTCCGACTCGTCCTCGCTCAGCGTGAAGTAGTTCTCCTCCTCCTGTACGAAGTGCAGGCGCAGCAGCGCGTAGAGCCCGTACAGGCACGCGAGCAGGTCGTCGAGCTGGTCCGGAGCTATGCCGCCGGCGCCGTTGCTCTGGGCCAGCGCCAAGTGGGCGCCGACCCGGTCCGACAACCGCTGAATCTCGGCGTGGGTTCGGCTCATCGTGGCCGTGGCCTCGCTGGTGCCCAGGGACCGGGCCAGCGCGGGGTAGAGCTGGGTTTCCTCGGCCCGTTCGTGGGGCAGGATCCGCTCCGTCAGCAGGGCGTGGGCGCGGGAGATCGCCTGCAGCGCCGACTCGTCGGGTGCGGCGGCCAAGCGGTCGGCCGCGTCGCGCAGCTGGCCGACGGCGTCGCGCAACTGGTCGTGCTCGGCGTCGAAGCGCCGCAGCATCTGCTCGGTAAGCCGGGGCAGGTCGACCTCGACGGCCGGGTTGCCGCGCAGGGCGCGCAACGCGTTACCGATCACGGCGACGTCGATTCCCTCTTGCAGCAGCGCTCCGATGGCCGGCGGCAGCCAGCCGATCGCGGCGACGGCCATCGCGAGCACCGAGAGCCCCATCCCGACGACGGCGCTCTGCACGGCGATGCGCCGTGACCAGCGGGCGATGTCCATCGCGTCGGCGAGCCGCTCCAGCCGGTCGGTGGTCAGCACGATGTCGGCGGCCTCGGACGACGCGCTGGTACCGCGGGCACCCATCGCCACTCCGACGCTCGCCGCGGCCAGCGCGGGTGCGTCGTTGACCCCGTCGCCGACCATCACGGTGACCGCGCGGCCCCTTTCGGCGCGTACGGCGGCCACCTTGTCCGCCGGGCTCTGCTCGGCGTACACCTCGTCCAGCCCCAACACGGCGGCGACCTCGCGGGCCGGTTCCGCGCGGTCCCCGGTGAGCATCACCAGCCGGTTCAGCCCGGCGCTGCGCAACCGGCGCACGGTACGGGGCGCATGGCGGCGCAGCGGGTCGCGCAGCAGCACCGCGCCGGCCGGTCGCCCGTCGATGCGGACCCAGGTGATCGCCGCGGCGTCCAGCAGGGCCCGGTTCACTGCTGCGCGGGCCCAGGCCGCCGACCGGGTGTCGCCGTCGAGCTTGCCGACCTCGATGCGCCGGCCGTCGACGGTGCCGGCGACCCCGCGCCCGGGTTGCTCTTCCACCGCGGCGGGCAGCGACAGAGCCAGGCCGCGGGAGCGCGCCTCGGTGACGATCGCCTCGGCCAACACATGGGGGGACATCTGGTCCACCGAGGCCGCCAGCCGGAGGATCTCGATCGCATCGCGCCCCGGTGCGGCCGCAACGTCGACGACGACGGGGCGTCCCATGGTCAGCGTCCCGGTCTTGTCCATCACCAAAGTGGTTGCGCGGCCCAGGTTTTCCAACGCGCCGCCGTTGCGGATCACCACGCCGTGCCGCGAGGCCCGCGACAGGCCGGAGACGATCGCCACGGGCGCGGCCAGCAACAGCGGGCACGGGGTCGCCACCACCAGCACCGCCACCGCCCGCACCGCAGAGCCGCTGGCCAGCCACGCCGCACCCGCCACCACCAGCGTCAACGGCAGAAACCACGCCGCGTACCGGTCCGCCAGCCGCACCACCGGCGCGCTTTCCGCCCCGGCTTCCTCGGCCAACCGAACGATCCCTGCGTACGTGCTGTCGGCCGCCGTGGCGGTGGCGTGCATCTCGAACGCCATGCCCGCGTTGACCACTCCGCTGCGCACCGGTTCCTCGGGGCCGCGCTCCACCGCCAGAGGCTCGCCGGTCAGGACGGACTCGTCCAGCACCGCCAGCGCGCCGGCGATGCGCCCGTCCACGGGCACCACCTCGCCCGGGCCGACGACCAACAGGTCGTCGATCGCCACCTCGTTCAGAGCGATCACGCTCACCGTCGACCCGACCCGGCGGCGGGCGAAGCGCGGCGCACGCTCCAGCAGCGCCCGCAAATCGTGGGAGGCGCGCCGCTCGGCCGCCGCCTCGAGCGCCCGCCCCCCGGCGAGCATCACCGCGATCAACGCACCGGCGAGATACTCGCCGACCAGCAGCGTGCCGACCAGCGACAACACCGCGATCACGTCGACGCCGATCCGCCTCTGACGCAGGGCGGCCAGCACCCACACCACCGCGGGGACCACCGCCACCATGGTGCCCACGACCCAGCAACCGTCGGCCACCCGGCGCAAACCCGCCAGCCAGGCGATCCCGCCGGCGGCCAAGGCGCCGACGGTTACCGCGACCAGGACCGGCCCGATCAGCCGGGTCAGCCGAGCGAGAGCCGCAGAACCTCTACCGCCCACACCATTTCCCTTCGGCGTTTCAGGTGAGCCTGGCCCGCTTGTCACGAGTTCACTAGGGCCAGAAGTCTCAGGCCCTAGGACCTATTGAGGCTGAATTGAGGACCGAGGTCACTAGAAGGACTGGCGAAATTCTGGTGAACATGGTGACGTGACTGTTACCTCATCTGCTGGATCCATGCCCATCTCCACCATCACCGGCGATCCCGTGGCGCGCGTCGCCGCCGACGCCACGGTCGCCGACGCCGCCAGGGCCATGGTGGCCGGCGACGTCGGAGCCGTTGTGGTCGGTGACGACGCGCGGCCTGCTGCCCTGTTGAGCGAGCGCGACGTCGTCCGCGTGGTCGCCGCCGGCGACGATCCGACCGGCGTGCGGGCCGTCGACGTGGCGAGCAAAAAGCTGGTTTGGTGTGGCGCCGAGGCGACGGTGAACCAGGCCGCGGCCCGGATGATGGACCGCTACATCCGCCACGTCCTGGTGGAACGCGGTGGCGCGCTGGCCGGCATCGTCTCGGCCCGCGACCTGCTGGGCGTCTACAGCGCCTACAGCGCCGACGCGGATTTCGATCGGGCGTGAAAGGCCGCCTGGCCGCCCTCGCCGGAGGGAGCCTGACCGCCCTTGCGGGCTGGGACCTGTGGCAGCGCCGCCACACCATCCTGCGCAACTACCCGATCGTCGGACACCTGCGGTTCATCCTGGAAGCGGTGGGCCCGGAGCTGCGCCAGTACATCGTCACCGACAACGACGCGGAGCGGCCCTTCAGTCGTGACCAACGCCGCTGGGTGTACACGTCGTCGAAGCTGACCAACCGGTACTTCGGGTTCGGCACCGACAACGACCTGGAGCGGGTCCACAACTATGCCGTCATCAAGCACGCGGCGTTCCCGGTAACGGCGCCCGCGGGGGAACCCGAGCATCCGGACCCGGCGGTGCCGTTGCCGGCGGCGAAGGTGCTCGGCGGCGCCCGGGGCCGGGCGAAGGCGTTCCGGCCGTCGTCTCTGGTCAATATTTCCGCGATGAGCTTCGGGTCGCTGTCCGGCGCGGCCATCACCGCGCTCAACAAGGGCGCGGCCCTGGCCGGCACCCTGCACACCACCGGTGAGGGCGGGGTGTCGCAGTATCACCTCAACGGCGGCGACCTCGTCTGGCAGATCGGCACCGGCTACTTCGGCTGCCGCAACGACGACGGTACGTTCAGCCTTGCCCGTCTGATCGACCGGGTGGCGGCCACCCCCTCGGTCCGGGCCATCGAGATCAAGCTCAGCCAGGGAGCCAAGCCGGGCCTGGGCGGCATGCTGCCCGGCGCCAAGGTCACCCCCGAGATCGCGGCGATCCGCGGCATCCCGGTCGGGGTGGACTGCAAGAGCCCGGCGGGCCACTCCGCGTTCGGCGACGTCGACGGGCTGCTGGAGCTGGTGGAGACCATCGCGGCCGAGACGGGACTGCCCGTTGGCATCAAGTCGGCGGTCGGGGAGGCGCCCTTCTGGACCGAGCTGGCGGCGCGCATGGCACGCACCGGCAGGGGCGTCGACTTCGTGACCATCGACGGCGGCGAGGGCGGCACCGGCGCGGCTCCGCTGGTCTTCACCGACCACGTCGCGCTGCCCTTCAAGTGGGCCTTCCCGCGCGTCTACCGGGCCTTCGCCGAGGAGGGGCTGCACCACGACGTGGTGTTCATCGGCTCGGCCAAGCTGGGTATCCCGGAAAACGCCCTGCTGGCCCTGGCCATGGGCTGCGACATGATCAACGTCGCCCGGACGGCCATGTTCTCCATCGGCTGCATCCAGGCCCAGCGCTGCCACACCGGCCGCTGCCCGTCCGGGGTCGCCACCCAGTCGGCATGGCTGCAGCATGGCCTCGACCCGGCTTTGAAGTCGGTGCGCTGCGCCAACTATCTGGCCACCCTGCGCTTCGAGCTACTGTCCCTGGCCCGCGCCTGCGGCCACGTGCACCCGGCCCTCGTCCCCCTCGACGCCGTCGAGCTGCTCGACGTCGACCTTCGCACCGTGCAGGCCGATGACTTGTTCGACTACAAGCCGGATTGGGGCCTGCCGGGGCCGGCCGACGTCGAGGCGATCACGGCGCTCATGGCCGCCGATGGCCGCTGATGGCCTGAGCGGCGGATCACGCGGTCAATGATTCAGCCGCCGGCGGCGGACGACGATCTCGCTGCCTGGCTTCCATCATGCGATTGCGCACGACGTGTTCGACCAGGATCGGAACGAAGGCCTGCACCGGCGCGTCGACGAATTGCCGGGCGGCTTCCTCGCACCAGCGCTTGATCTGGGCCGTCCGCTGCTCGTCGCCGAGCCCCTCGTGGCTGGCCAGCTTCGCTGCGACGTCGTCCACGGATCGGGCGATCCTTGCGGGACCGGCCGGCGCAACGTCGGCGTTGGCGCTTAGTCCCGCCTGTTCCAACGCTTGTCGGGCGACCTCCTGGCCGGCGTCCGGCCGGATGACGTGCAGAGTGATGTGCCGGCCGTCTTCCCCGATCAGGATCACGCTGGCCGGCTCGTCGCTGGTGAAGCTCAGCAGTTCGACCGAGTGGCCGGCGATTTCCACCAGTGCCGGCGTCTCCTGCCAGCCGTTGCGGCGGTAGCCCACCATCACGACCGGCCCCAGCCGGTCGGACAGTGACGTCACCAGGCTCGGCAGTTCGTCGACCAAGTTCGTCGACCGCGGCCACCAGGCGCCGTCAACCTGCTCCGACGCGGTCCGGTATGGCTTGAGCCGCAAACGTTTTTCGTGCCCCATCTCAACCACCTGCTCGTTGGGTATGCGATAACTCTACGGTTATCACGACGAACCCGCGACCCGAGCGCCCGAGGGTTACCGCACCGTGTACGGAACGTGAACAGCTTTCTACGGCAATGCCTTTGGGTCCCGCTGATCGACAGCCCACCTCTCGCCGGTGATCCGTCGCTGCACGGTCTCGGAAGCGCGGACCAGCAGGTCGGGCGCCACCGCCGACACCGAACTCGCCACCGCGGCGGCCAGCAGGGCCTGACCCCAGGCGAACGGGTCCACGGGAGTGCAGCCGAACACCTGGCTGAGCCCGGGGGTGCTGACGACCACCACGAGCGCCCCAAGCGACCCGACCGTCGTCAGAACCACCAGCGGGGCGTGCGAGTCGACCAGTGTCTGGGCGAGTTGGGTGCTGACCAACGCGATGAGCCCGACCGTGGCCGCGCGGCGTGGAGTGCCGGTCGCGCTGGCCATCGCCCAGCCGAGCGTGGCGCCCATCGTGGTGGACGCGCCCCGGATCCCGATCGCCCGCCACATCGCCGCCTCGTCACGGTCGACCTCGACGGTGCCCGTCTGCGGGCTGACGGCCAGCGCGGCGGCGGGCAGCGCGTCGGTCAGCATGTTGACCAACAGCATCTGCCGGGCGTTGAGCACCGAACGCCCGGTCAAGACGGTGGTGAGCAGCGCAAAGCACACCTCGCCGAGGTTGCCGCCCAGCAGCACCGACACCGCCGACTGCACTCGCCGCCACAGCTGCTGGCCCTCGTCGAGGGCGTCGAGCATGGCTTCGATCCGCCCATCGAGCAGCACCACGTCCGCCGCGGTGCGGGCCGCGTCGCTGCCACGGGCGGCCACCCCGACGCCGATGCTGGCCGCCCGGATCGCGGCGGCGTCGTTGACGCCGTCGCCGACCATCGCCGTGACCAGACCCGCCCGCTCGAGGGTCTGGACCACGTCGATCTTGTGTTCCGGTGACATCCGCGCGAACACCAGCCGGGACTTGACCGCCGCGGCGCGGTGGTCGGCGGACAGGGCTTCCCAGTCGCTGCCGGTGATCACCTGATCGGCCGTGACGTCGATCCCCAGTTCCCGGGCGATCGCGGCCGCGGTCTCCGGATGGTCACCGGTGATCAGTCGCACCCCGATGTCGCGCCGGGCGAGTTCCCTCAGCAGGTCGGAGGCCATGGGCCGAAGGGTGTCGGCCAACCCGAGCAGGCCGATCGGGGTGAGCTTCGACGTGCACAGGGTCTCCAGCAGCGCGGGATCCGCCGCGGCGGCCGCCGCTTGTTTGGCGCTGAGCCGGCGCTCGGCCACCGCCAGCACGCGCAGCCCGTCGGCCGCCATTTCCTCGATCCGCTGCAGAAGCGGTTCGTCGTCGTGGAGGAGCGCCGATGAGAGCACCTCGGGCGAACCCTTGATGGTCAGCCGGGTGCCGACGAGCGCGGCCGCGAAGGGACGCCCGGACTGGAACGGCAGGAAGGCGTCGCGCCTGCGCCGCGGTTCCGGCCGGGAACCCCCGGAATCCTTGCCCCGCAGCGAGGCGTCGTCGGCGGCCCGGTGTATCGCGTCGTCGGTGGCGTGGTCGACGCGGTGGGTGTGCCTGCTATAGCTCGTGGTCAGCGCCGCATCCAGCACCTGTCCGGGAGTGAAGCCCGCCAACGGGCGTACGGCTTTGACCTTCAGCCGGTTCTCGCTGAGCGTGCCGGTCTTGTCGAAGCACACCACGTTCAACCGGGCCAGCGCCTCGACCGAATGAGGGTTGCGGATCAACACCGATTCGCCGGTGAGCCGGCGGGCGGCGGCCAGCTGCGCCAGGGTGGCCACCAGTGGCAGCCCCTCCGGGATGGCGGCGACGATCAGCGTGACCGCGCTCGAGACCGCCTCACGCAGCGGGGTGCCCCGCGACACGCTGAGCACCCCCACCATCCCCCCGCTGGCCACGCTGAACGGCAGCGCCCGCCGGGTGATCCGCCGCAACTGTCGCTGCAGGCCGATCTCCTGCATTTTCCGCGGCGCCATGGCCAACGCCCTGCGCATCTCCGTGCGCGAACCGACCGCGGTCACCACCGCCACCGCCGTTCCGGCCACCATCGTGGTGCCGGCGTAGAGCATGCAGGTCCGTTCGGCCAGCGGGGCGCCCGGTGTGGGCTCGGTCTGCTTGGCCACCGGCAGCGACTCGCCGGTCAGCGTGGCTTCGTCGACTTCGACGTTCGACGCGTGCAGCAGCCGGGCGTCTGCCGGGATCACCTCGTCGGCATGGACCTCGATGATGTCGCCCGGACGCAGCCGCGTCGCCGGCACCTTCTCGTTGCGCTGTCCATCCGGGGAGCCCACTCGCCGTCGCGCGGGCGGTTCCTGCACGGCCAGCAGGCGATTCAAGATCCGTTCGGCGTGCACCTGCTGCTCGGAGGACAACGCGGCGTTGACCAACAGCACGCTGCTTACCAGCGCCGCATCCAGTGGCGAACCGAGCAGCGCGCTGGCCAGCGCGCCGGTGGCCAGCAGCGGAGTGATCGGGTCCGACAAGTTGTCGCGCATCTCGTCGGCGAAATCGCGGACGAGTCGCCACGACGCCACGGTCGCGCCGCGAAGCGCACGAACCGGGGGCAGCCGCTGCCACGACGCGGCGGATTCCTCGAGATGTTGGTCGCGGGGATGGGGCAGCAGTCGCTGTACCTCGCCCACCGGCAGGCCGTGCCAGTCGTGCACGGTTTCGGGCTCCGGCAACCTGTCCCGGAAAACCTTTGCGCCCGCCCGGTATCCGAACCACAAGCTGGCCGCCATGCCCACGTTGACCGGCGTCGAACCGCGTCCGGGCACACCGGGGATCAGCATCAACGTGCCGATCACCGAAGCCGACGCCGACAGCCGCACGGCGCCGCCGGTAGCGGCGCGCGCGGCGGGCAGCGCGTGCAGCACGCGCCAGGCGCCGGTAAGGTCCGACACCACCACGTCGGCGGTCCACGGCGGGGGATGCCGGTCCCGCAGCACGCCGATCGTGACGTCGGAGCGATGCGCGGCCCGCATCTCCGACGTGGTCAACAACGCCACGGTGGAGCCGCCGGCCTTCAGCTCCGCGACGGCCGCCGCCACCGCGTGGTCGATCGAGCCGTCCGATGGATAGAGCTGATCGAATCCCCTTGCCAAGGAACGCAATCCATCGTCGTCGAGGGAAAAGACCCGCGGCTGCGACCGTCTCGCCTCGGTGAGCACCGCCGCGGCGAACGGGTCGCGCACCGGGCTGATCAGCGCTTCACCGGAGTCGCCCGCGCCGGGGATATCGGCCAGCCGGTGCCATCCCGGTGCCAGGCGAGCGTTGTCGAGCGCCTCCCGAACCGCTTCCCAGGCGGGGGCGCGCGACGAATTCTCGACTCCCATAACGCGACTCACCATCAATTCGTCGGTGTAGAGCGCTCGCGGGTCGATCATGATCGCGTCGATCCGGTCGAGCGTCCGCAGCGCGCGGGGACGCAGCACCAGCGCATCGTGATGGGCGGTGAGGCCGCCGCTCATCGCGCAGCCGAACGCCTCGCGGACGGTGCGCACCGGCTTGGGGACGGCGGCCAGCGCGGCCGCACCGGCCGTGTCGAGGTTGCGCGACAGCAGGACGGCCACGGCGGCGGCGCCGACGGCCGCCGCACCGGCGCGGTTGGCGTAGCGTTCCGCGGGGCCATCGGGCGGAGTCGGGAAGTTCCTGGGCGTCGCGGCCGCGCCGTCGGGCACCAGCCGCTCGCCCAGCACCGGTTCATGCCGGGCCCATGTCAGCCGACCGGTCCAGGCCTCGGCCGCCAGCATCGTGCGGGTCGCGGCCTCCGCGGCCGCCGCCGTCGGAGAGAGCGTCAACGCGGCCGTCGCGGCGTTGACGAACCCGAACAGCACATCGGTGCCCTCCGGTCCGAGGCGTCGCTCCAGCTCGCGGCGCAGCCGCGGCAGGTGGTCGGCGAGCGTCGGCGGCACGGCCACCAAGTCGGGCAATCGGGGGAGTCGCATCAGGCTGCCGGTCAGCGAAAGTCCAAGGCCCGAAGTGGCGGCCGCGGCAGCCACCATCCGGCCCATCAACAGCGCGTCGTCGCCCGGCAGGCTGTTCGGGTGGGCTCGCGCGGCACGGGCCCGGTCGCGTCGTTCGGCGGCCGCCACGATCCGGCAGAGCTCCGGCGCCGAGGGACCGTCGATGGCATCGGGGTCCAGGGTGACCACGAGCCGCGCAAGTGTGTGATTCAGGAAGGCCTGGCGCACCCCGGGCGTCGCGCGGACGGCCGCCAGCACGTCGGCGGCGACCGCTGCGGCGTGCTCGCCATCGAGGCCGCGCACCTCGATCCAGTGCCGTGGGCCGTTGCTCCTGATGCGCCGCCCCGGTGGCCCACCGATCGCCTCGATCGCCATGCCCGCCGCCGCGCGCGCCAACGCTGAAACGTCCGGCGTGGCACGGGCCAACGAGCCCCCGATGCTCGCCGCGATGCTGCCGCCCAGCAGGGCGGCGCTTCCGGCGGCGCCGGTGGAGACGGCGGCGACCGTGACGGCCATTCGGGTGCCGGCCGCGACCACCCGTAGCGGCGCAGTCAGTAGTCCCGAACTCGGTAGACCACGTCGCGTGATCACCGTGTTCACATTACCCAGCATCGATGTCTTTGGCCTTTTGTCGTGCGGAAACCCGCCCAACAGGCACTCGCCCTTCGACGTTCGCGCCGGAATGAACGAAGCGCGCGGCGCGTCGCGCAATCAGGTGGCTCAGGCCGCGGGTGCGATACGGCTGGCCGAAAACGCGCATCGGCTCGCTGTAGAACACTTTCTTGGTCGCTTCGACGAGGACCAGGTACAGGACGATGAACACGGCCAGCGCGGCGTAGAACTGCCACGGCAGCGGAACGAAACCCAGTTTGCGGCCCAGCGGCGTCACGGTGAGCACAATGCCGATCACGTCCACCGACATCAGCGTGACGATCAGCAGCGTGCCCGGCCGACTGCGCAGGAACGGCACCCTGCGGGTGCGGATCGCGAAAACGATAAACGTTTGGGTGAGCAGGTTTTCCAGGAACCACCCGGTATGAAAAGCCACCTCCCCGGCGTGCAGGATGCCGAGCATGAATCCGAACGTCAAAAAGTCGAACAGCGAGTTGATCGGGCCGAACGTGAGCATGAACCTGCGGATGAACGCGACGTTCCAGTGTGATGGCGCATCAGTTTGCTCCTCATCGACCCGGTCGGTGGGGATCGCCAGCTGGGAGGCGTCGTAGAGCAGGTTGCCTAGCAAGATCTGGCTGGCCAACATCGGCAGAAACGGCAAAAACGCCGAAGCCGCTGCGGCGCTGAAGGTGTTGCCGAAGTTGCTCGATGTGCCCATGAACACGTACTTGATGGTGTTGGCGAAAATCCTTCTGCCCGTGGCCACCCCGGTGGCGAGCACACCCAGATCCTTTTCCAGCAGGATCACGTCGGCTGCGTCCTTGGCCACATCGGTGGCGGTGTCGACGGAGATGCCGACGTCGGCGGCGTGCAGGGCCAGCGCGTCGTTGACCCCGTCGCCGAGGAATCCCACTGATCGTCCGGTGCGTCGCGCCGCGGTGATGAGCCGTGCTTTTTGCTCGGGCGAAATCCGGGCAAAGATGCTGTAGTTCTGCGCGGCGTGCCCGAATTCCTCGTCGCCGAAATGTTCCATCTCCGCGCCGGTGATCGTCCCTTTCGAGACCAAACCCAAATCCGCGCAAACCTTTTCGGCGACCCGCGCGTTGTCGCCGGTGGCGATTTTCACCTCGATACCCAGCTCTGCGAGCTGAGCAAGGGATTGCCGGGCGGCGGCTTTTGGTTCGTCGGCGAAGACGCAGAACCCGACCAGCATCAGCTCGGATTCGTCGTCGGCGGTGATGGTGGCCAGTTGTGCCGCCGGCTTGACCGTCACGGCAACCACCCGGCGCCCGGCCGCGAACAACGCGGCCAGGGTCTGCTGAGCATTTTCTGGTGTGCTCGAGCAGCGACTCAGCATCTGCTCGGGTGCGCCCTTGACCACGAGAAGCCGTTTCCCCTGGTCATCGACCAAGGCCGAGGTCGCTCGCCGGGTG
Organism: Mycobacterium sp.; assembly: GCA_031292665.1. Classification (GTDB taxonomy): domain Bacteria; phylum Actinomycetota; class Actinomycetes; order Mycobacteriales; family Mycobacteriaceae; genus Mycobacterium. The sequence continues at coordinate 46,744 of JARLGR010000183.1, forward strand.
TGGTCAAAGGGCAAAAACGCTACTCGTTCAACGCCATCGCCGACGAGCTGTTGTGCACCCGGGTGCGCCCAGAGCGCGCTGTCCAGCGCGTTGGTCACGGCACCGCCCGCGGCGAGATCGATGTCGGAGGCCAACAGCGCCAGACGCAGCACCGAGTCGTTGTGTACTCCGGCCGGGTTGACGGTGTCGACCAAGCTGATGCGGCCCTCAGTCAGTGTTCCGGTTTTATCGGTGATCAGGATGTCGATGTCGCCGAAGTCTTCGATGCACACCAGACGTTTCACCAGCACCTTGGCCTTGGCCAGCTGCCGGGAACCGGTCGCCAGGCTGGTGCTGACCACCGCGGGGAGCAGCTGTGGCGTGATGCTGACCGCGATGGCCAGTGCAAACAGCGCCGAATTGATCAGCGGCCGGTGCAACATCAAGTTGGTGACCAAAATCATGACGGTCAGGGCGATCGCGACTCGTAGCAGCAGATAGGAAAACCGACGCAGGCCGACCTGGAAGTCGGTCTCGGGTTGCCGCTCACTCAAACCGGCCGCGATCCGGCCGAACTCAGCACGGTTGCCAGTGGCATAGACGACGGCCAGGCCCTCGCCTGCGCTCACGATCGTGCCCATGAACGCCAGATCGGTCATATCGGTCAGCGCGGCGTCGGCCGCCACCGGTGTTGGTGACTTCTCAGAGCCTGTGGATTCCCCGGACAGGATGCTCTCATCGCATTCCAATGCCGCGGTCTGGATCAATCGCACATCCGCGGGCACGGCCTGCCCCAGGGAGAGTCCGATGACATCACCGGGGACCAGATCGCGGACATCGACATCGACGAATCTCCCGTCGCGTCGAACAGTCGCGGTGTGGCGGATGCGGGAATGCAGAGCAGCCGCCGCCTGCTCGGCGCGGTACTCGTTGATAAACCCCAGTCCGATGCTGGCGGCCAGGATCACGCCGATGATCAGCGCTTGGGTATGGTCGCCAAGGAAATACGACAGGGCGGCGGTGATGGCCAGCAGAATCAGCACTGCGTTGTTGAGCTGGCGGGCCAGCACCGCCCAGGCGCTGACGTGATGGGTGCGGAATGCGTTGGGGCCATAACGCTCCAAGCGTTCGAAGGCCTCAGCGCCCGAGAGTCCATCGGCCGAGCTGTCCAGCTGATGCAGAACCGCCTCGACCGGAGCCGCTGCCACCGCGTGAGCGGTCAGCGGTTCGCGGATCGCCGGAAGGGGCACCGTCGCAGACTAACCGGCAGCGCCATCGTGCGGAGGAGCCGTTTAGGCCCACGTTCGGGTGCCTTTCGTCACTTGTGCAAGCCGCCGGTAGTTCTCTAGCGTGTGACGCGCGCCATAGGAGAGGCTTCAGCGATGCGAACCGCTTATCACGAGCAGATGGACAACCTGGCCAGGCAACTCGGCGAGATGTGCGGCCTGGCCGGGGTGGCGATGAAGCGCGCAACGCAGGCTCTCTTGGAGGCTGACGTCAGCGCCGCCGAGGAAGTGATCGGCGACCGTAGGCGGATCGTCGCGATGCGCGCGCACGCCGAAAAAGACGCGTTCGATCTGCTGGCGCTGCAGCAGCCGGTGGCCGGCGACTTGCGGGCGATCTTCAGCGCCATCCAGATCATCGCCGACACGGAGCGGATGGGCGCGCTGGCCGTGCACGTCGCCAAGATCGCCCGGCGGGAGTCTCCGAAGCGGGTACTTCCCGAGGAGGTCCGGGAATGTTTCGCCGACATGGCCAGGGTGGCAATTGCTTTGGGGGAGAGCGCAAAACAGGTGCTGATATCCCGCGACCCGCGGCAAGCCGCCCAACTTCACGAGCAAGACGACGCCATGGATGAGCTGTACCGGCATTTGTTCCGTGTCTTACTGGATGACGGCTGGCAGCATGGTATCTCCGTGGCCGTCGAAACCGCTTTGCTGGGCCGCTTTTACGAGCGCTTCGCCGACCACGCCGTGGAAGTCGGGCGGCGCGTCATCTTCATGGTCACCGGGGTGCTGCCCGCCGAGGACGAGATATCCACCTACTGATCTCACGGCGTGGCTGTTACCAGCGTGGCGTTGGGGTCGGCGGTGATCTGGTCGGTGTTGGTGTTGTAGTCGAAGAGTTCGGCGTAGCGACCCCAGCCGATGGCGATGTCGAGTTGTCGCTGGGCGTCCTGGGCGTTGAATCCGTGCTGGAGGATGTCGAGGAAGAATCCGGCGCGCAAGCTCTCGTCAGGGCAGTCGTGCAGAGCGTGGCAGATGGTGCGCACCAAAGGTGCGCGGATACGTGCTTGCTGGGCGAAGATCCGCTTGCTTGCTTGGATGTCGGCGGTGGTGAAATCCTTGCCGATCGAGGTGAGTTCGAGGCCGGCACCGCTGACGCACACGAAGTCGAGCAGTGCGGCGGCGTCCACCAACGGCAGCAGGTCTTCGGCGGCGATACCCAAGTCGGCGGCGACGTCGGGGATGTCGACGCGCCCACCCTTGCCGTAGACGATTTCGACCAGCCCGGCCAGGCCCCCGACGGTCGCCCTGGGCAGCGGGTGGCTGGTCGGCGTGGCTGTGCCGGGTTCGACGAGCGTTGTGGCCGACCCGGTGCCGGTCAGCAGTCCATAGAGTTTGTCGACAAGTGCTTCAAACGAGGGCGAACGGCGGTCGCGGGGACGCTCGAGTTCGATGGGGAATTCGGCCAGGACGCGGCCGGGATTGCTGCTCAGCACGATGACGCGGTCGGCCAGCGTGATCGCTTCTTCGATGTTGTGGGTGACCAGGCAGATGGCCTTGGTCGGAAATTCCTGGCCGGTCCACAGGGTCATCAGCTCGCTGCGCAGGTTTTCGGCGGTGAGGACGTCGAGGGCGGAGAAGGGTTCGTCCATTAGCAGCAGATCGGGTTGCAGCACCAGGGCCCGGGCGAACCCGACGCGCTGGCGCATCCCGCCGGACAGTTCTTTGGGGTATGCGGATTCGAAGCCGTCGAGGCCAATCAAATCGATGGCCTCCATCGCACGCTGACTCCGTTCGGCCGGGGCCATTTTGCGCGCTGCCAGCCCGAGTTCAACGTTCTTTTGCACGGTCAGCCAGGGCATCAGGGCGAAGTTCTGGAACACCATCGCGGTACCAGGGTTGGCGGCGTCGAGTTCGGCGCCGTGGTTGCGCGCCACACCGCTGGTGGGGGCGATCAGTCCGGCGATGATGCGCAGCAACGTCGACTTGCCGCACCCGGAGCGACCGAGCACGGCGACGACTTCGCCCGCACGGATTTCGAGGTTGATGTCGTCGAGGACCAGCAGCGTGCCACCGTCGGGCTTGCTGAAGCTCTTGCTGACGTGGTCGAGGTGGATGATGATCACGTCGTCTTCAGTCATGGGGACCTCCGTCAAGCTCAGGATCAGGATAGGGAGAAGCGCCGTTCGGACAGGCGGTAGAGGCGCTGCCACAGCACGATGTTCGTCGTCACGACATAGAAGCTCATCGCGATCACGCCGATGAGCAGGCGCGGGGCGTCGCCCACTGCGGTGGCGTGCGTGATGTAGGCACCCAGCCCGACAGCCGACAACGTGGTGTGGTGGTACTGGACGACTTCGGCGACGATGGAAGCGTTCCACGCGCCCCCGGCCGCTGTAATGCCGCCGGTGACGTAGCTGCCGAAGATTGCGGGCAGTATCAGGGTGCGCCACCTCAGCACCGTGGGCAGCCTCAGGCTGGCGGCGGCGTCACGAAGCTCGGTGGGGATCGCACTGGCCCCGGCGATGACGTTGAACAGGATGTACCACTGCGTGCCGAGCGCCATCAGCAAAATGCCGCCCCAGTTGATGCTGATCCCGGTGGCAAGCAGCACGGCGGTGAACAACGGGAACAAAAAGTTCGCCGGAAATGACGCGAGCACCTGCACCACTGGCTGAGCCAGTCGAGTTACTTTGGGATTCATGCCAATCCATACTCCGATCGGCACCCAGATCAACGTCGAGACCACGACCACCACCACGACACGGGCGAAGGTGGCCAAGCCGAGCAGCGCCGCGTGGCCGACTTCGGTGAAGCCGACGGTGCCGGCGATGTA
>JARLGR010000184.1 GCA_031292665.1 Mycobacterium sp.
CACCGGAGCGCACGACCGACACCCCGTGCCGGACCGGGGCGGCTGACCATCCCCGCGTCGAGCGCACCGGCCGTTCCCTGGTGGTGAAAACGTAGCCGTGCCCTCTCGGCAGCGCGTTGACCGTGCCGCGGGATTGCGCCCGGGGCCGTTGCTCGACGAGAAGAAACTCCCCGCCGGTGTGCCTCACCCCCGGTTCGTCGAGGTTGATGACGACCTGCAGCGGAAAAATGAGGTCTCCGTACAGGTCTCGGTGCAGCGCGTTCCAGTCGCCGCACCGTATTTGAGCATGAGAGCGGTGGGCTTTGTTTGCCCGGCGCGATGGCACATCTCCAGCCAGTCGTCGAGCGCATCAGGCCACGGGGCGTCGCGGCGCAGCTTGCTCCACCAGTCGCGGGCGACCGGTAGCAACCGGGGATAGAGCGCGTGTTTCAGTTCGTCGACCGGCTGGGGGTACGGCCGTTTGAAATAGCGGTACTCCCCCTGCCCGTAACGATGGCGGGTCATGTCCACGGTGGCGCGAAACAGGCCGTCGTCGCCGTAGAGATCGCGGAGCGCCGCGCATTCGGCGGGTGTTATCAGCTGCGGCAGCAGCGCGCCGCCAACGTCGTTCAAGTCGGCGGCGACCGCGTCCCAATCCGCGGCGTCGACGCGTCGCTGCCATGCCGATCCCACCAGCACCACCTGCCAGTCGCCGCCCGGAGCGGGCGCTCCCGGCGACGGCCGCCCAGCGTAACCTACGCCCGCTCGATCACCGGCGCAGACCAGCGCACCTCCTTCATGGCGGTAATCTCGTCGAGAAGTTCGGGCCCGAAGCCGAAACCGGTTGTTGATCTTCACCGTGCCCACCGGCGGGCCGCGGACATCTTCCGCATCATGTATGGTCGGTATGCCTGCCGGCGCACGGGAACAGGGAGCACACGATGGCGAACACGTTGCCCCACAACGCTTTCACCTCCACCCAGGCAGTGGATCCCAGTCTGCGCAAGGTGGCCCGATTCCTGCCCCGAGGATATGGCCTGCACCGCGGCTACAGGGCCCAGCGCGCCCTCATGAATCCCATGGCGTCGGCGGGCGCCATCCGCAACGTCCCAACCGCCGCGGTCAACGAGCACGTCACCGTTCGCCTGCACCGTCCGGCCGGCCTCCCCGAGCGGGCGCCCGCGATGTTGTGGATCCATGGCGGCGGCACGATCATGGGCCACGCCGCCCAGGACGACAAATACCTGCGCAAGCTGTCGCATCGCACCGGCGTGGCCGTGGCGGCGGTGGAACACCGGCTGGCACCCGAGCACCCCTACCCCGCTCCCGTCGAAGACTGTTACGCGGCGCTGCGGTGGCTCGCGCGCCAACCGTGGGTGGACCCCGATCGCCTCGCCGTCGGCGGGGCCAGTGCCGGTGGACATTTCGCGGCGGCGGTGGCCCAGCGCGCCCACGACCGGAACGAGGTCGCCCTCGCGTTCCAGATGCTCGCGTACCCCATGCTCGACGACCGCACGGGCGCCAACCCCGACGGCCGCAAGCGGCTCATGTGGACCGAAAACGACAACCAACTGGCGTGGCGGTGGTATCTCGACGGAGCGGATCCCACCGAGGCCGTGCCGGCGCGTCGGGAAGACTTGTCGGGACTCCCCCCGGCCTGGATCGGCGTCGGGACGTTGGACCTTTTCCACCAGGAGTGTCTGGACTACGGGCATCGCCTGCGTGAGGCGGGCGTTGCCGTCCACGAGGAAATCGTCCCGGGCGCCTTCCATGCGTTCGATCAAATCGCGGCCAAGGCGCCGATATCGGTGAAGTTCTTCACCAGTCAGTGCGATCACCTGCGTGACGCCCTCGCCGCCCCCGACGCATAGCCACCGCACCGAACGCTCCCCTTGGCCTGCGATTGATCCGTTGTCCGCCAAAGGATATTCGGCAATATCATTTACGCCGCACCGGCCATCCTGCCTCTCCGGCTGGAATAGACACCGTGCGCCCGTCAACGGATCGCGCACGCCAATTCCGACGCCTTTTGACTGCAAAGTGTGCAGAACGTGCAACTATGGGTGCCATGTCCAACCCGATGAGCCTGCGCGAGCGCCGTCGCCGCCAAACGAGCGCAGACATCCGCGACGCCGCGGTGCGCCTGGCGCTGCAACGCGGCTTCGACAAGGTCACCATCGAGGAGATCTGCGCCGAAGCCGGCGTATCGACACGCACCTTCTTCAACTACTTCTCCAACAAGGAATCCGCCATCGCTTACGGCCCCTCGGACATACCCCCGGAGCTGGTAGCCGATTTCGTCGCGGCCGGACCCGGCCCCTATTCGGCGGTGCTGGCCGAACTGATCACCCTGGCGGCGCACCACCTCCGTGACGTGCCCCCGGAACGCGAACAGGCAGCCGGGATGCTGGAACTCGCCAAAAGCTCCCCGGCGGTGCTGGCGGCGTTCCTCGCCGATCTGGAAAGGTTCCAGAACCATCTGACCGACGTCGTCGCGCGCCGCGAGGGCATGCGGCCCGACGACGAGATACCGGCGTTGATCGCCGCCCTGGCATTGACGGCCGTGCGTTCCGGCATCGAGCGCTGGTCATGTGGCGAGCCGGACGCCGGCGACGACACGCCGATGCCCTATGTCGAGCGCGCCGCCGCGCTCGTCAACAGCATCTTCACAAAGTGACGCGAAACACGGCGGGCAATTGTTGCATAGCGTGCAAGGTATGCACACTATGTATTATGCTCAACTGGCAGCATTCGAGAACGCTCCGGCATTTCGAAGCGGGTCTCGGTGCTGGGGGCACGCCGTAGCGAGCGGCGAAAAATGTTGCGGTAGAAGGTAAGTCGTGGCGCCTCCCTGCCCATGAGCTTGTGTGCAGGTCGCTGACGCTGACCACATCACGGTGGGGTGATGGGGAAGGGAATCACCTAGGTGCAGGTATCGAGACTGATGCGCAACGCCTGGTTGCCGCTGCTGATCGTGGTGGTCGTGGTGGTCGGCGGCTTTGCCGTGGTCCGGGTCAAGTCGTTCTTCCTTGCCCAGGACACCGGCGTCTTGACCAGCCCACGGCTGGATAACTCCAAGCCGTTCAAGCCCAAGGTCGTCAAATACGAGATCTTCGGCTCGGCCAGTCACGCCAACGTGAACTATCTGGATCTCGGTGCCGACCCGAAGCGGGTCGACGATGCGCCGCTGCCGTGGACGCTGGTCCTCAGCACGACCGCCCCGTCGGTCTTCCCCAACATCTCCGCGCAAAGCGACGGGGACTCCCTCGGGTGCCGCATCACCATCGACAACGAAGTCAAGGACGAGAACATAACCAACGGCGTGCACGCCCTGACATTCTGCTTGGTGAAATCAGCATGAGCACAAACGTCGACGACACCCGGACGGACACCATTCCCGTGGCGGAAGAACCAGTGCGGGACAGGATTCCGCGCATCATCCGCACGTTCGCAGTGCCGATCATCCTGGGCTGGATCGCGATCATCGCCGTGCTCAACGTCGCCGTCCCCCAGCTGGACGAGGTCGGGAAGATGCGCTCGGTGTCGATGGCCCCCGACGATGCGCAATCGGTCGTCGCGACCAAGCGCATGGGCGCGGCGTTCAACGAGTACAAGTCCAACAGCTCGACCATGATCGTCCTCGAGGGCCGAAATCCCCTGGACGCCGATTCGCACGCCTACTACGACGAGATCGTCAAAAAACTCGACGCCGACACCAAACACGTTGAGCACGTACAGGACATGTGGAGCGATCCACTGACCGGGGCGGGCGCGCAAAGCAACGACGGCAAGGCGGCCTACGTCCAGGTCTACCTGGCCGGTAATCAAGGCGAGGCCCTGGCCAACGAGTCCGTCGAGGCCGTACAGAAAATCGTCAAGAGCGTTCCCGCGCCGAACGGTGTCAAGGCCTACGTCACCGGGCCCGCCGCGCTGTCCGCGGATCAGCACATGGCCGGCGACCGCAGCCTGCAGTTGATCACGGCGGCCACGTTCACGGTGATCATCGCGATGTTGCTACTGGTCTACCGGTCGGTCGTCACGGTGCTGCTCACGTTGGTGATGGTCGTGCTCGAGCTCTCGGCCGCGCGCGGAATGGTCGCTTTCCTGGGCTTCTACAACATCATCGGGCTTTCGACGTTCGCCACCAACTTGTTGGTCACGCTGGCGATCGCGGCCGCCACCGACTATGCGATCTTTTTGATCGGCCGATACCAGGAAGCCCGCGCCATTGGCGAGTCCCGAGAAGACGCGTACTACACCATGTACAAGGGCACCGCGCACGTGGTGCTCGGTTCGGGCCTGACCATCGCCGGCGCCACCTTCTGCCTGCACTTCACCAACCTGCCCTATTTCCAGACACTGGGCATCCCGTTGGCCATCGGCATGGTGGTCGTCGTTGCGGCGGCGTTGACGCTTGGCCCCGCGGTCATCTCGGTGGCGTCGCGCTTCCGCAAGACACTGGAACCCAAGCGAGCGCAACGGATCCGCGGGTGGCGCAAGGTCGGCGCCCTCGTCGTCCGGTGGCCCGGCCCGATCCTGGTCGTGACGATCGGGGTGGCACTGGTGGGACTGCTGACCCTGCCGGGGTACCGCACCAACTACAACGACCGCAACTATCTGCCCGCGGACCTGCCCGCGAACGAGGGGTATGCGGCGGCGGATCGGCACTTCTCGCAGGCTCGGATGAATCCCGAGGTGCTGATGATCGAAAGCGACCACGATCTGCGTGACTCCGCGGATTTCCTGGTCATCGACAAAATCGCCAAGGCGGTCTTCCGGGTCCCGGGGATCGCCCGCGTGCAGGCCATCACCCGGCCGGAGGGCACGCCGATCGAGCACACCTCGATTCCCTTCCAGATCAGCATGCAGGGCGTCACCCAGCAGATGAACCAGAAGTACCAAGAAGATCAGATGGCCGACATGCTCAAACAGGCCGACATGATGCAGACGACCATCGACAGCATGACCAAGATGGAAAGCATCACGCAACAGATGGCCGACACGACCCACGGCATGGTCCAGAAGATGAAGAGCATGACGATCGACGTCGCCGAACTTCGGGACCACATGGCAGATTTCGAGGATTTCTTCCGGCCCATCCGCAGCTACTTCTACTGGGAAAAGCACTGCTACGACATCCCGGTCTGCTGGTCGCTGCGGTCCGTGTTCGACGCCCTCGACGGCATCGACACGATGACCGACGACATCCAGAGCCTGCTACCACTGATGGAGCGTCTCGACACGCTGATGCCGCAGATGACGGCGCTGATGCCCGCGATGATCGAAAACATGCACGCCATGAAAACGACGATGCTGACCATGTATTCGACCCAGAAGGGTCTGCAGGATCAACAGAACGAGGCGCAGAAGAACTCGAACGCCATGGGCAAGGCGTTCGACGCGTCCAAGAACGACGACTCGTTCTACCTGCCGCCGGAAACCTTCAACAACGCCGAGTTCAAGCGGGGCATGAAGAATTTCATCTCCCCCGACGGCCATTCCGTGCGCTTCATCATCAGCCATGACGGCGATCCGATGTCGCAGGAAGGCATTTCGCACATCGGTGCCATCAAGAAGGCCGCTTACGAAGCGCTCAAGGGCACGCCGCTGGAGGGGTCGAAGATCTATCTCGCGGGGACCGCGTCAATCTACAAAGACCTCAGTGACGGCAACACCTACGACCTGCTGATCGCCGGAATCTCCTCGCTGTGCTTGATTTTCATCATCATGCTGATGATCACGCGTGGTGTTGTGGCGTCGGCGGTCATCGTCGGCACCGTCCTGCTCTCGCTGGGCGCGTCCTTCGGGCTATCGGTGCTGATCTGGCAGCACCTCATCGGCATTGAACTGCACTGGATGGTGCTCGCGATGTCGGTCATCATCCTGCTCGCCGTCGGCGCCGACTACAACCTGCTGCTGGTGGCGCGGTTCAAGGAGGAGATCCACGCCGGCCTGCACACCGGGATCATCCGGGCAATGGGCGGCACCGGCTCGGTGGTGACCTCGGCGGGACTGGTGTTCGCCTTCACGATGATGACGATGGCGGTCAGTGAGCTGACGGTCATCGGCCAGGTCGGCACGACCATCGGCCTCGGTCTGCTCTTCGACACACTGATCGTCAGGTCGCTGATGACGCCGTCCATTGCCGCGCTGCTGGGCAAGTGGTTCTGGTGGCCGCAACGCGTGAGGCAACGCCCGGTCCCTTCGCCCTGGCCGGCACCGTCCGCGCCAGCCACAGAGGCCGAAGCCCCTAGCGGCGACGCGCTGACAGCGTCGACTCTGCGCTGACGGCATCGAGCCTGCGCACCGCGCGTGCTCGTGGCCCCCTCTGGAGCACTGGGCACAGTCTCGATGTGGGCTGACCGCCTAGGTGACCCACTCCGGCTGCTCGCCGACGTCGACCGCGGAGAAGTCCTTGTGTCCCAGGCCGGCGGTGGTGCCGCCGTCCACGACGAACTCAGAGCCGGTCGAATAGCTCGACTCGTCGCTGGCCAGGTAGACCACCAGGCTGGACACCTCCCTGGGGTCGGCGGCGCGGCCCAGGGCGGTCTGGAAGATGTCGTCGGGAACCCACTCGGTCATCGGTGTCTTGATGAGGCCGGGGTGAATCGAGTTCACTCGAATTCCGCTGGGGCCCAGTTCCAGTGCGGCTGACTTGGTCAGCCCTCGGACCGCGAACTTGCTCGCGGTGTAGCCGTGGCAGGCGATGGTGCCGGCCATCCCCTCGATGGAGGAGATGTTGATGATCGATCCCCGTCCGGCTTCCTTCATCGGCTTGACCACGGCGCGGATGCCGAGAAACACACCGGTCAGGTTGATGTCGAGGATCCGCCGCCACTCGGAGAGTTCGTAGTCCTCCAGAGTGCCGATGTTGATGATGCCCGCGTTGTTGACTAACACGTCGATGCCGCCGAACTCACTCAGAGCGGTGGCCACCGCCGCGTCCCAGTCCTCGGGTTTGGTCACATCGAGGTGCAGATAGCGAGCCGCGTCGCCGACCTCGGCCGCGACCGCCTTGCCCTCGTCGTCGAGGATGTCGCCGAAGACGACCTTGGCCCCCTCGGCCACCATCGTGCGAACGTGCGACGCGCCCATCCCCCGGGCGCCGCCACTGATGAGCGCGACCTTCCCCGCCAACCGTTGTGCCACCACGTTTCTCCTGTCGTCCGGGTGTCTAGCACCATACAGACGGCAAGGGATGTATGACCAGCGCTCAGTCAGCCCACCATCTCGAAAACCACCGCGGCCGACGTGACGGGCTTGTCCCCGTTGCCCTCGTCGTGCAAAAGCATGCGCACCCCGACGCGCCCGGCCCTTCCTCCCAGTCGGCCACTGTGCGCGGTGCCGTCGACGCGGAAGGGACCCACCTTCCCGCGCGACATGAACATGACGTGCCAGCTGACGACCTGCAGCTTCCGTGTTCCCGCCTCGTCGGCGGCGAGGTCGGTCGCCGCGGTCTCCAGCACGACGTGTTGAGGTCCGATGTGCAAAGCCGCGTCCGGTGAGGCGGATTCGGCACTCAGCTCCGGCAGCACCCAATGGCCGTCGCGACGTTTGCGGGCGCCGAACGCCTCCCACAGCGGCGGCAGATCGGGCGAGTCCTCGATGAGCAACTCCGTGCCCGACACGTCCATTCTGTCCAGGCCGTCCGGCGGAATGCCGATGATTGCTCCCTGCCCTTCGTTGAAGGCGATGACCCGTTCGGGATTGTCGGCGTCGACGATCTTGCACCGGCCGTAGCCCATGGTCCGGCCCTGGTGCACGACGCCGGAATCGACGATCTCGATCCTGCTGACGTCATACCCGGGGTCGACGATCTGCACCGACGCGATGACCGGATTGGGCACCGCGACCATGTCGGTCTGGCAGCCCTCCGGCGACGCAATGGCCAACGGCGCCGCCATGATTCCGCCCGCCTCGTTGCGCATGTCGCGGCGGATGGTGACGGTGTCGTCGACATCGCCGAGGTCCATCGATGCGTGCTTGCGGCCGATGTAGCGGTAGCTGAGAAGACCCGTCCAGCGGCGGAACAGCTCGTCGCGGTACGCGTCGACGTCGCCGGCCAACTCCCGGATGTCTCGCGGTTGATCGCCCATTTTCCGTCGCCCTTCTCCGAGGGCCACGGCCCTGCTGAGCGACTGTACAGAAACGCGCGTTGGGTTTTACGCTCCGGCTCCGGCGGCCATCAGCGCATCTGCCGCAAGCCGGCCCAGCGCGTTGGATCCGAGCGGACCGTCGCCGGTGAGCAGGTTGCGATCTTGGTGGGTCGCGCCCGTCATGTCGTCATTGATGATCGTCAGCCCCTGCTTGGCCAGCAGGTCGGCGACCAGCCACTGCATATGCCCCGGCAGGTAACCGATCTCAACGTTCGGCCCTCGGGCGAGCGCGTCGGGGAAGACGCAGACCGAGTATCCCTTGAAGGGTGATTCCTGCTTGCCCAGCGACGCGGAGAGCAGAGCGGCCGGGCCATGACACAGGGTGATGATCAGCTTGTCGTTCGCCAAAGCCCAATCGAGGGTCTCCCCCACCGCCCGGGTGGCGGGCAGGCCCACCACTGCTCCGTGTCCGCCCGGGATGAAGACGGCAATGTAGTCGGAATCCGCACCGAGATCGTTGGCGACGACATCGCTGAGTTTCTTGGGCTGCTTCAGTTTTGCCTTGAGCGTCTCATATGTCGCCAGGACGGCCTCGTCCTCGCGGGGCATGGCCCACAGCTCTAACTTGGCGGGATAACCTGTGATCGTCGCTTCGTCGACGTCGAAGCCCGTCTCCATGATGTGATGCAGGGGAAGCAGCGTTTCGACCGGATGGTTTCCGGTAGAGAACATCGTGCCGTTCTCCAGCAGAACGTAGCGCTCCTCGGTGGCGATCAGGAGGACTTTCCAGCTACCCGCGGTATAGGCGCCCTGGTGCCGCACTCCGTCGAAGTCGGTCTTCGGCGAGGTGTACTGACCCAGCGAATACGGGGATGGGAAGAACGCGTTGTCTTCGGCTGGGCCGGGCGCGGGTTCCTTGCTCAGTTCCGCATCGTTGGTCATGCTGTCCACCCTCTTTCATCGCGCGACCGGTCCTGACCGGGCTGCCCGCATGGGCGGCCCGGTAAACGGCCGCGGCTCGATGCTTCGCCTTGCGGCCCATCCGGCGGGATGAGCTTTAGGGCTCCGAGGCCTTGTTTCGCCGCACCTGGGAGAATCTGGTCTTGGCGTCATGCCGATGCCCTCCCGTCACGTCTGCCACATTGGTTTCTTGACCAGACCATTGAACGTTCTGCCCGCCCCCGCGCGACAGTGGCTCTCCGTGCCTGTCGCTGTGAAGCGGGCACATCGTCGTCCCTCCTCCACGTGGATATGCCTGTGACGGCAGTGTCGGACCCGACCGACGACAGGTTTACACTTTCCGAGTCAAACGTCACGCTTGGCCTGCCCTGGGGAAGCGCTGATCGACCAGAATCGAGCCGCAATGACGCAGCAGACAGCCGAACTGAACGCCACGACGCTGGTGGCCGTGGAGGCCATCAAACAGCTCAAGGCCCGCTACTGCCGGCACCTGGACACCAAGGACTGGGCGGCATGGCGATCGCTGTTCACCGATGATTTCGTCAGCGACACGTCCGAGGCCGGCGGCAAACTGATTCTCGGCGCCGACGACTTCGTGGCGTTCACCCGGAAAGCCCTCGGTCGTCGCTCGCAGCGAACCGCGCATCAGGTGCACGCGCCCGAGATCGGGCTCACGTCGACCACGACGGCACGCGGCGTGTGGGCACTGCAGGATGTCGTCCGGTTCGGACCGGGCGTGACACTGGTCGGATACGGCCACTACCACGAAACCTACGAAAACATCGCCGGACAGTGGTTCATCAAGAGTTCCAAGCTAACTCGGCTGCGGGAGGATATCGTCACTCCGGTGTTCACCATCTACGTCTCCGACCGGATCCGCAACGGGATCGCCAAGCTCGCCAGCCGGGTGACGAACTCATGACCGTCACCACCGTTCTGATCACCGGCGCGTTCGGACAGGTCGGCAAGCGATGCACGGAAATCCTGCTCGACCGGGGACGAACCGTGATCGCGATGGATCTGCGTTCCGACGCAAACGCTGCCGTCGAGCAAGAACTGCGCGCCGGCAAGCACCCCGGGACGCTGATACCGGCCTATGCCGATCTCACCGACGCGGGGGCGGTGCGGGATCTGGTCGCGACCCATCGGCCCGAAGCGATCATTCACTTCGCCGCCGTCCTTTCTCCCCTGTCGTACCGCAATCCCGCGCAGGCCCGCAAGGTCAATGTGGGGGGCACCGACAATCTGCTGGCGGCGGCGGCGGCATTGCCCCGACCACCGCTGTTCCTGATGGCATCGAGCGCCGCGGTGTACGGGTCGCGTAACCCCCACCGCTACCCCGAGCGCATCACGGCGGACACCCCGGTCAACCCCGTCGACCAGTACGGACAGGACAAAGTGCAGGCCGAGGAGGCGGTGCGCGCCAGCGGCGTGCCGTATGCGCTCCTGCGGCTGGGCGGGGTCATCTCGCCGGATACTCAGTCCAGCATCAACGGCGACCACTTGGCTCTGTTGCGCTCGATGCCGGGCGACAATCGCATCCACATGGTCGACGTGCGTGACGTGGCGCTGGCATTCGCCAACGCCGTCGACCGCGAAGCCACGATCGCGGGCAAGACCCTGCTCATCGGCGGTGACGAGTCATATGTGCTGCTGCAGAGCGACTTTCAGGACGAACTGATGACCGCCGTCGGCCTGGGCGCCCTGGGCCCCTCCGCCAGCCTGCCCGGTGACCCCGCCGACGACCGCGGCTGGAGCTTCACCGGCTGGTTCGACACCACCGAAGCGCAGGAACTCCTCGACTTCCAAGAGCACGACTGGCGCCAGACCCGAGCCTGGCTTGCCGAATCCAGCGGCCACCGGCGCATCGTGTTGCGCGCGCTGGGCCCGATACTGCGCCCAATCCTGCGTTCCGCTCTGGAACTGCAGCGCCGGATCGAGGGACGAGGTCCCTACGCCGACCCGTGGACGCTGATCGAGAAGAAATACGGGCCGGGTGCGCTCGCTGTGCCGGACCAGCCCGCAGACTAGCGGTCGATCCACCCCATCTGCGCTTCGGCGTGGTGTCCGCCGACTGGTGGGGTAAGCCGGTCGAGCCGGGCCAGTTGGTCTTCCGTCAGCTCGACTGAATCCGCTCCGACGTTCTCTTCGAGTCGGGCCACGCGTTTGGTTCCCGGAATCGGCACGATGTCCGGGCCTTTGGCCAGCAGCCACGCCAGCGCGACCTGAGCCTGAGTGGCGCCGACGTCGGCGCTGATGTCGCGCAGCTCGTCTGCGCTTCGGAGGTTGTGGTCAAAGTTCTCGTCGAAGAACCGGGGGTTGGTCTTGCGGTAGTCGGTGTCGGGCAGCCCCGCAACGGAGCGGATGGCCCCGGTGAGAAAGCCGCGGCCCAAGGGCGAGTAGGCGACAAACCCGATGCCCAGCTCCCGCAGCACCGGCAACACGCCGTCCTCGGGATCGCGCGTCCACAGCGAGTACTCCGATTGCACGGCGGCGATCGGGTGCACGGCGTGAGCGCGGCGGATGGTGCTCACACCGACTTCGGAAAGGCCGATGTGCCGGACCTTCCCGGCGGTGACCAGCTCTGCCAGCGCTCCCACGGTGTCCTCGATAGGGGTCTGGCGATCGAGTCGGTGCTGGTAAAGGAGGCCGATGCGATCGGTGCCCAGCCGTCGCAGCGAACCCTCCACGGCGACGCGGATATTGGCGGGGCTGCTGTCAAGACTATTGCGGCCGGTGTGGGAGATCAGGCCGAACTTCGTCGCCAGCACCACTCGATCTCGGTTGCCCTGCAGCGCGCGGGCGACAAGTTCTTCGTTGATGTACGGGCCGTACACCTCGGCGGTGTCGATCAGCGTCACGCCCAGGTCGACGGCGCGATGAATGGTCCGGATCGATTCGGCGTCGTCACTACCGGCGCCGACGTAGGCGACGGACATGCCCATCGCGCCCAGGCCGAGGCGGCCGACCTCCAGATCGGCCAGGCGAGCGGGTTGCATGGGGCCATTCTGCGCTCAGCGGCTTCGGGGTTCGGGACGGGTACCGTGGCCGGCGTGGACCGCGTAGACGCCGCGCGCCCCGCCCGCAACCTGGCGGTGGACTTCTACCGTGTGTCGGGCGTGGTCCTCATCGTGCTGGGCCACTGGCTCGCCGGTTCTGTCACCTACCACGACGGACAGTTCGGCCGCGAAAACCCGCTCCTCGACATGCCGTGGACGCAATGGCTGACCTGGATTTTCCAAGCCGTCCCGGTGTTCTTCTTCGTGGCCGGCTACGCGGGGGCCGTGTCGTGGGCGCATCGACGCGACGCCGACGGTTTCTCGCGCGAGGCGTGGATTCGGCACCGACTGGCCCGGGTTCTGGGGCCGACGACGGTGTACGTGGCGCTGGTGTCGGTCGTCGTGGTGGTGCTGCAGGCCTTGGGGGTTGCCGGCTACGTGCTGGAGTACGCGGGCTGGGCCGTGGCCATGCACCTGTGGTTTCTCGCCGTGTACGTGTTGGTGGTGTCGCTGACCCCCGTTGCCATTGCGGCACAACGCCGATGGGGCCTGAGGCCGGTGCTCGCACTGGCGGCGGGCGTCGTGATTGTCGACGCCGTCTCGCTCGCGGGACATGTCCCCTACCTCGGCTGGCTGAACTACCTGCTGTGCTGGGGCCTGCTCTACCAACTCGGAATAGCTTGGCACGGCGGGTTGTTCGCCGGCCGAAGGCCAGTCATGCTGGCGGCCGGGTCGGCGGTCGCCCTGGCGCTGCTGATCCGACTCGGGCCCTACCCGGTCAGCATGATCGGCGTTCCCGGCCAAGCGATCGAGAACACGACGCCGCCGACGGTGGCGATGCTGGCCTACGGGTGCACGCAGGTCGGCCTGGCGGCGGCGGTTGCACCGGCGCTCAACCGCTTGCTGCGGCCCCGCCTCGTGCAGCGCGCGCTGTCCACCGCCAACGCGAACGTGATGGCGCTGTACCTGTGGCACATGGTGCCGGTGGTAATCGTCGCGTTCGTCGGCTATCCCGCGGGACTGATACCGCAACCGCATGAGGGAACGGCGGCCTGGTGGCTGGTCCGGCTGGAATGGATCGCCATCCTGAGCCTGGTCACCGCGGTCGAGATAATTCTGCTGTGGTCGCTGCGACGCTTCTTCGCGGCCCCGCTGCCCATGCTTCGCGTGCCGCTCAGCGATCGCCGGGCCGAGATCGTCATGCTTACCGGCGCCCTGCTGGCTGCCGGCGGCCTGCACTGGCTGGCCCAGGTGGGCTTTGCCCCCGACGGGCGTTTCTCCTGGTTGACCGCCATGATTTTCGCCGGCGGGGTGCTCCTGGTGGCGTTGCGCCCCAAGCAGGAGGTTGCTCAGCGACTTACGGCCCCTTGACAGGGGACGTAGTGCCCTGGTCGGGGGCGATATCGAGGCGAAAGATTTCCTCAGGTTCCGAGTAATTTGAGCGTCCGGACCTGACGGAGACAACGTCGCTAAGGGAGTGCGCAGATGTTAAACAGCCTATCGGTCCACAGCAACCCTCAGCAGCTCGCGCAGGATGCCGAGCTATTGAAGGAATCCGGTGTGCACAAGCTCGTCGTCACAGACCGCGACGGCAACTGCTTAGCGTTCGTCTTGGCCTGGGACAGCTTCCACTATGACCCCGAAACCGACACCTACGTGTGCGTTGCCGACGCTGACGGCAGAGAACTCATGACCATGTACACCGCCGGTGAAGTCAAGTCAGCGCCTGGCGAGAACATGTATGTCGTCACTGCACCGGATAAATTCAGTGGAGAGCGTCGCAGGCCCTGCTGACCTACCCGACACGGGGCAATCTCCGCCCTTGAGCGTCACTTCGCGACGGTTATGATAGACCGTCCGTACGGTTAGTTGCGCCGAAGGGTTGAAGATGCCCAGATCGCCTGGTCGACGTGGCGAGATTCTCGACGCGTTTGTCCGCTATGTCGCCGAACGTGGTTACGACAGAACGAATATCGGCGACATCGCCGACGAGCTTGGCATGTCCAAGGGCACCATCGTTCATCACTTCGGGACCAAATCGCAGATGCTGCGGGAGCTTGAAGAAACCCACCTGGCGCGCCAGCTCGACGTGCTACGGATGGTGTGGGATCGCCTGGCCGCGCCGCACGAACGCATCGCCGCGATCATTTACGCCTCCGCAATGCTGCAGGTGATCGCCCGCAACGCGACGGTGGCAAGCCAGCGCGAGGTGGTTCAGCTGTTCGACGACCCGGCGATGCAGCAAGTGCGTAAGTTGCGGGAACAGTTGCAAAACCTCGCGATTGACGAGATCCGTTCCGGGGTTGAGCGCGGCGTGTTCCGGGGCGTGGACGTCGAATTGGCGGCACTGCAGCTGTGGGGATCGCTGGAGTGGATGTGGGTGTGGTTCGATCCCGCCGATTTCCGGACACCCGAACAAGTCGGGGCCGCTTTTGTCGACGTGTTCCTCGGCGGACTGCTGCTCGACCGCCTGGGGCTTAGCAAGTGGGCGAACCCTTCCGCGGAGGTCGTCTCGGTGGTGCGCGAGTGCCTTACCGCGGTAACGGGTGCGACAGCTTGACCGCGTAGCAACAGAATGCATTGCGCAGGGCGGTAATTGGCTGTATGCGCTTCCAGCTGAAGCGCCAATCCGTCCGTGACCGGAGACAATTCCGACCGTACGCCGAATCGGTTGATCCGCGGGACGGTCCCTCCCAAGCGGCCTGCGGCTTCTTGCATTTGTTGACTGACCGTACGGTCTAATGCGATAGTTGCCGCGTGGCGCAAACGCGGGCGACATGGGGTCGGAGGGCCGGTGACCGAGGCCGTGGGTTGGCAGGATCACGCGGTCGGCCGGCGTCGGGACCACGCGCGACACCGGGGGGCGCACCAAGGACTGTTGCGCCGGGCTCTCGGGGTGAAAATCCGCGAACTGGCATCGTCGACCGAAATCTCGAAACACTTTCTGGTGAAACGTTTTTCGCGGCACGTCGGGCGGCCATAACGACGTCGACATGGACACGTACCGCGGGCGCGACGCGCCGAGTGTCGTCACGTCGGGGTCCGCGCAGATGACTATGCCGGACACCATTGCCGGCAAAATCGGCAACAGGATCCGACCAGGGGCGGAAGTGGCCGGCGGGTTCTTCCGCATGTGCGTGCTCACCGGCAAAGCCCTGATGAAGCCGTTCGAATGGCGTGAGTTCATCTGGGTTGGCTGGTTCCTCATGCGGGTCTCGCTGCTGCCCACTATCGCGGTGTCCATCCCCGAAACCGTGCTGCTCATCTTCACGCTCAACCTCCTGCTGGCCGAGATCGGTGCCGCCGACGTCTCCGGTGCTGGTGCCGCGATCGGTGCGGTCACCCAACTCGGCCCGATCGTGACGGTGCTGGTAGTCGCCGGCGCCGGGGGCACCGCCATCTGCGCCGACCTCGGCGCGCGCACCATCCGCGAGGAAATCGATGCGCTCGAGGTGCTCGGCATCGACCCGATCCACCGGCTGGTGGTGCCGCGCGTCGTCGCCTCGACGATCGTCGCGGTGCTGCTCAACGGCCTCGTGGTCGCCGTCGGCCTGGGGGGCGGCTACCTCTTCAGCGTGTACCTGCAGAACGTCTCGAGCGGTGCCTACCTCTCGACGTTGACATCGCTCACCGGCCTACCCGAGGTGGTGATCGCGTTTATCAAGGCCGCGACGTTCGGCCTGATCGCCGGTCTGGTCGGCTGTTACCGCGGGCTGATCGTTCGCGGCGGGTCCAAAGGTCTGGGCACCGCCGTCAACGAGACCGTGGTGCTGTGTTTCATCGCGCTGTTCGCGGTCAACGCGGCGCTGACCACCATCGGTGTCCGGTTCGGAACGGGGCGCTGAAATGGCGACGGCTGCCACGCTGCATGCCCGCTTCCCGCGGGCCACCCTCAGTCGATACGGGGAAGCACCGGCACGGGTTCTGGTCGAGATCGGCCAGATGGTCTGGTTCGCACTGACTGCCGTCGGGCAGATCCCCTTCGCGGTGCGCCGCTACCCAAAAGAGCTGCTGCGGATCGTTGCCCAGATGGGGATGGGTACCGGCGCGATGGCCGTGGTCGGTGGCACCGCCGCCATCGTCGGCTTCATCACCCTGTCCGCGGGCTCATTGGTCGCCATCCAGGGCTACGCGACGCTGGGCAACATCGGCGTCGAGGCCTTCACCGGATTTTTGGCCGCGCTGGTCAATGTCCGGTTCGTGGCGCCCGTGGCCGCCGGTCAGGCGCTCGCCGCGACGGTCGGCGCCGGCGCCACCGCCGAACTGGGCGCCATGCGCATCAGCGAGGAGATCGACGCGCTCGAGGTGATGAGCATCCGGTCGGTCGCCTTCCTGGCGTCCACCCGGGTGGTGGCGGGTCTCGTCGTCATCATCCCGCTCTACGCGTTGGCGATCACGCTGGCCTTCGTGTCCCAGCAGGTCACCACGGTTTTCTTCTACGGGCAGTCCGCCGGTACGTATAACCACTACTTCCACACATTCCTGCGCCTCAACGACGTGGGGTGGTCGTTTGCGGAGGTGATCCTGGTTGCGGCGGTCGTGATGACCACCCACTGCTACTACGGCTACACCGCCAGCGGCGGCCCGGTCGGCGTCGGTGAGGCGGTCGGCCGGTCGATGCGGCTGTCGTTGATCACGATCGTTATCGTGGTCGTACTGACCGCGATGGCGGTCTACGGCAAAAGCCCCAACTTCAACCTCACCGTGTAGCCGCCATGACGTCCCCGGTGAAGGAGAACCCGCCACGCATCCCGCCGTACAAGACGGCGGCCGTGGTGTTCTTGGTCGTCGCCGCGGTGGTGCTGGGGTTCGTATGGTTGCAGTTCCGGGGCGAGCTCACGCCGAAGACGACCCTGACTATGCTGGCTCCCCGGTCCGGCCTGGTGATGGACACAGGATCGAAAGTCACCTACAACGGAGTCGAGATAGGCCGAGTATCAAGCATTTCCGAGATTCAGCGTGACGGCTCGCCGGCTGCCAAGTTCCTTATGGACGTGAAGCCGAAGTACATCAACCTGATTCCCGCCAACGTGGACGCCAAGATCAAGGCGACCACGGTGTTCGGCAACAAGTACGTGTCATTGACCTCGCCGAAAAACCCTACGCCGCAACGCATCACCGCAAAGCAGTTGATCGATGCGCGGGCGGTGACGACCGAGTTCAACACCTTGTTCGAGACGCTCAACTCGATCGTGGAGAAGGTAGACCCGGTCAAGGTGAACCTGACGCTGGCCGCGGCCGCGCAGGCATTGACCGGCCTGGGCGACAAGTTCGGGCAGGCGATCGTCAACGGCAACGCCATCCTCAACGACATCAATCCGCAGATGCCGCAGATCCGCCATGACATTCAGCGGCTTGCGGCCCTGGGCGACACCTACGCCAACGCCGCGCCGGATCTGATCGACTCCCTCAACCACGCGGTGATCACGGCGCGCACGCTGCACCGCCAGGAAGCCGAATTGGACGCCGCGTTACTGGCCGCGACCGGGTTGGGTAATACCGGGGAAGACATCTTCCGGCGCGGCGGTCCCTACCTGCAGCGCGGGCTCGCCGACATGCTGCCCACCGCCCGGCTGCTCGACACCTACAGCCCCGAGATCTTCTGCACCATCCACAACTACTACGACGAAGAACCCGCGGCCAATGCGACGACTGGCGGCAACGGCTACTCGCTGAAAACCATGAGCGAGCTGACCTCGGGGTTGGGCGGCATTCTGACCCTCCCGGGGCTGGCCGGCACCGTGGCCACGGGGGGGCTCCTGGGGCTGGCCGGACTGGTCGGCGGGGCGCCGAATCCCTATGTGTTTCCGGACAATCTGCCCCGGGTGAACGCCCGCGGCGGGCCGGGGGGTGCGCCGGGTTGCTGGCAGGCCATCACCCGCGACCTGTGGCCCGCTCCCGAATTGGTGCTGGACACTGGCGCCAGTCTCGCCCCGTACAACCACCTGGACACCGGCTCACCGTATGCCATCGAATACGTGTGGGGCCGCCAAGTCGGGGACAACACGATCAACCCATGAAACTCACCGGCTCCGCTATCAAGCTCGGCATCGTCTCGTTGGTGCTGACGCTGATCACCGTCTCGATCGTTGTGGTGTTCGCCCAGATGCGCTTCAACCGCACCAACAGCTACAGCGCGGAGTTCAGCAACGGCAGCGGCCTGAAAGACGGCCAGTTCGTCCGCGCCTCCGGAGTCGAGGTCGGCAAGGTCAAAAAGGTGCGGCTGATCGACGGCGGCACGCGGGTACGGGTGGAGTTCGATGTCGACCGCTCGATACCGCTCTACCAGTCGACGAGCGCCCAGATCCGCTATCTCAACCTGTTCGCCGACCGCTACCTGGAGCTCAAACGCGGCGAGGGCGAGGGCGCCGACCGGGTCCTGCCGCCGGGCGGATTCATCCCGCTGTCCCGAACTACACCGGCGCTGGATCTCGACGCCCTGATCGGTGGTTTCAAGCCGCTGTTCCGGGCGCTGGAACCGGAAAAGGTCAACACCATTGCGTCGGCCATCATCAACGTGTTTCAGGGTCAGGGCGGCACGATCAACGACATTCTCGACCAGACCGCGCAGCTGACCGCACACATCGCCGAGCGCGACCAGGCGATCGGCGAGGTGGTCAAGAACCTGAACCTCGTGCTGGACACCACGGTTAGGCATCGCAAGGAGTTCGACCAGACCGTCGACAACTTCGAGAGATTGATCACCGGGCTGCAAAACCACGCGGACCCCCTGGCCGCCGGCGTCGCGAACATCAGCAACGCCGCCGGAACGGTCGCCGACCTCCTGGCGGAGAATCGGGCATTGCTGCACAAGGAGATCGACTACCTGCAGGCGCTCCAGCAACCGCTGGTCGACCAGCGTGATCAACTCAGCGATCTCATCCACAAAACGCCGACGGCACTCAATCTGATCGGTCGCAGCATCGGCCTCTACGGGGACTGGGTGAACTTCTACCTCTGCGACCTTTCGATCAGATGGAACGGGCTGCAGCCCGGCGGTCCGGTCCGCACGGTGCGGATCTGGCAGCAGCCCACGGGCAGGTGCACGCCGCAATGAGAACACTGACGGAGTTCAACCGCCGCCGCGTCGGGCTGATGGGTGTCACCGTGTTGATGCTCGTCGTCGCCGTCGGCCAAAGCTTCACCAGCGTCCCGATGATGTTCGCCAGTCCGAGCTACTACGGGCAGTTCACCGACACCGGTCAACTCAACAAGGGCAACAAAGTGCGCATCTCCGGCGTGAATGTCGGCACGGTGCAGGGTTTCGACATCGACGGCGACCACGTACTGATCAAGTTCACCATCGGCACCAACACCATCGGCACCGAGAGCCGGCTCGCGATCAAGACCGACACCATCCTGGGCAAAAAAGTTCTCGAGATCGAGCCGCGGGGAAGCCAAACGTTGAGGGCCGGGGGCGTGTTGCCGCTCGGCCAAAGCACCACCCCCTATCAGCTCTACGAAGCGAACTCCGACATCACCAAGGCCGCCGCCGGCTGGGACATCGACACCGTCAAGCGGTCGCTGAACGTCTTGACGCAGACCATCGACCAGACCTACCCGCATCTGAGTGCCACACTCGACGGTTTGGCCAAATTCTCCGACACCATCGGTAAGCGCGACGAACAGATCAAGCACCTGCTCGCGCAGGCCAAACAGGTAGCCGGCGTGCTCGGTGACCGCAGCGAACAGATCAACCGGTTGCTGGTCAACGCGAAAACGTTGCTGGCCGCGTTCAACGACCGTGGGCGGGCCATCGACGCCCTGCTGAGCAACGTTTCCGCCTTCTCGACGCAGGTGCAGGGGTTCATCAACGACAACCCGAGCCTGAATCCTGTGCTGGAGCAGTTGCACGCCATCAGCGACGTGCTGGTGGCACGCAAAGACGACCTGGCTCAAACCCTCACGTATGTCAGCCAATTCGCCGCATCACTGGGAGAATCCGTCGCATCGGGCCCGTACTTCAAGATAGTCCTGTCCAATCTGCTGCCCTACTGGCTGTTGCAGCCGTTCGTCGACGCCGCCTTCAAGAAGCGCGGTCTCGACCCGGAGGACTTCTGGCGCAGCGCCGGATTGCCCGCGTTCCGCTGGCCCGACCCCAACGGCACCCGCTTCCCCAACGGCGCGCCGCCGCCCGCGCCTCCGGTGCTGGAGGGCACCCCGGACCATCCCGGACCGGCCGTCCCGCCGGGAACGGCGTGCTCGTACACCCCGGCGGCCGACGCGCTGCCGCGGCCGTGGAACCCGTTGCCATGCGCGGGCGTCGACGCCGGACCCTTCGGAGGTAGCTTCCCGGCGCCGGTCGACGTGCAGACGTCGCCGCCGAACCCGAACGGGCTGCCCCCGACCCCGGGCATCCCGATCGCCGGGCGTCCCGGCCAGCCGCCGCCCGACGTCCCGGGCACACCGGTGCCGCTGCCGACACAGGCGCCTCCGGGGGCGCGCACCGAGAACCTCGAACCCGCCGGTCCCGTCCCGCCACCGTCGACGTTCGCGCCCGGTCTGCCGCCGGGGCCACCCGCGCCACCCGGACCCGGGCAGCAGCTGCCGGCGCCGTTCATCAACCCCGGCGGCACGGGAGGTAGCGGCGCAGCGGGAGGTAGCCAAAATTGAGCGGCGTCTTTGATTTCCACAACTTGCGCTCCCGCAGGGTCATCATCGCGCTGGTGGTGGCGCTGGCCCTTCTCGCCGGGTTCGTCGGGTATCGGCTGTACAACAAGTTGACCACCAACACCGTGGTCGCTTATTTCCCGGAGGCGAACGCGCTCTATCCCGGGGACAAAGTCCAGATCATGGGCGTTCGCGTGGGCTTGGTCGACAAGATCGAGCCGGCCGGCGACAAGATGAAAGTGACGTTTCACTACAAGAACAAATACAAGGTGCCGGCCAACGCGTCCGCCGTGATCGTGAACCCCACCCTGGTGGCATCGCGGAACATTCAGTTGGAGCCACCCTACACAGGTGGCCCGGTGCTGGCGGACAACGCGGTGATCCCCATCGAGCGCACGCAGGTGCCGACGGAGTGGGACCAGCTGAGCCAGAGCGTCGCCAATGCCATCTCCAAACTCGGCCCGACACCCGAGCAGCCCAAGGGTCCCTTCGGCGACGTCATCGAGGCCTTCGCCGACGGGCTGGCCGGCAAGGGCAAGCAGATCAACACCACGCTGGACAGTCTGTCGCGGGCGTTGACCGCGCTCAACGAGGGCCGTGGGGACTTCTTCGCGGTGGTGCACAGCCTGGCGCTGTTCGTCAACGCGCTGCACAAAGACGACCAGCAGTTCGTCGCGCTGAACAAAAACCTGGCCCAGTTCACCGACAAGTTGACCGGGTCCGACCAGGACCTCGCCAATGCGCTACAGCGGTTCGACGGCCTGCTCGCCACCCTGCGCCCGTTCTTGGACAAGAACCGCGGAGTGCTCACGCACGACATCGACAACCTCGCCAGCCTTACCACCACGCTGGTCCAACCCGAGCCGCTGAATGGTTTGGAGACCGCCTTACACGTCCTGCCGACTCTGGAAACGAACCTCAGCCAGATTTACCACCCGTCGCACGGCGCGGTCATGTCCATCCCGGCAATACCGAACTTCACGAACCCAATGCAGTTCATGTGCAGCATGATTCAAGCCGGTAGCCGGCTGGGCTATCAGGAATCCGCCGAACTGTGTGCGCAATACCTGGCACCGATTCTCGATGCGATCAAGTTCAACTACCTGCCCTTCGGGCTGAACGCGTTCAGCACCGCCGAGACGCTACCCAAGGAAATCGCCTACTCCGAGCCCCGCCTGCAGCCGCCAACCGGGTACAAGGACACCACGGTGCCCGGGATCTGGGTGCCCGACACCCCGTTGTCGCACCGCAACACCCAGCCCGGCTGGGTTGCCGCGCCGGGCATGCAGGGCACTCAGGTCGGGCCGATCACGGCGGGCCTGATGACCCCCGATTCGCTGGCCGAATTGATGGGCGGCTCGGACGTCGCGCCGCCGCCGTCGGGTTTGCAGACACCACCGGGACCACCGAACGCGTACAACGAGTATCCGGTGGTGCCGCCGATCGGCGTGCAGGCGCAACAGGTGCCGATCCCGCCGCCGCCTCCGGGACCGGGTGTGGTCCCGGGGCCGGTCGCGCCGACGCCGGCTGGACCGCCACCCGCGCAGGCGGCCGCGTCGACGGGAGCGGGCTCGTGAGGCGCGCGAGGAGCGCGATACGCGCGAGGAGCAAGCCGAACCGAGGAATTAAGACCAGGGTGAGGACAAACGTGGTGCGCGCGTTGGGCGTTCGGGGCCGCCATGGGCTGGCGCTGCTGCTGGCCACGGTGACGCTGACGTCCTGCGCGAGCTGGCAGGGGATCGCAAACGTGCCGATGCCCGGTGGCCCGGGCAGCGGACCCGGCTCCTACATCATCTACGTGCAGATGCCCGACACGCTGGCCCTGAACGACAACAGCCGGGTGCGGGTGGCCGATGTCTTCGTCGGCACGGTACGCGCGATCGAATTGAAGAACTGGGTCGCCACGCTGACGCTACGTGTGGACAAGGGCATTAAGTTACCCAAGAACGCCACCGCCAAGATCGGGCAGACAAGCCTCTTGGGTTCTCAGCATATTGAGCTGGCCGCGCCCCCCAACCCGTCCCCCGAGCTGTTGAAAAACGGCGACACCATCCCGCTGAAAAATGCGTCCGCCTACCCCACGACCGAGCAGACACTGGCCGGTCTCGCCATGGTCCTGCGCGGAGGCGGCATCCCCAACCTCGAAGTGCTGCAGAACGAGGTCTACAACATCCTGAACGGGCGGGGCGACCAGATCCATGCCTTCCTCGGCAAGCTGGACACCTTCACCGCCCGGCTCAACGAGCAACGCGAGGACATCACCCGAGCCATCGATTCCACCAACCGGCTGCTGGCGTACGTGGGCCCCCGCTCGGACGTTCTGGATCGAGTCCTCACCGAATTCCCGCCGTTGATCAAGCATTTCGCCGACAAGCAGAACCTTTTGATCGACGCGGTCGACGCGACGGGGCGGCTCAGCGGAGTTGCCGACCAATACCTGTCCGCCTCGCGCGGCGACCTGCACGAGAACCTGGTGGCGCTGCAGTGCCCGTTGCGGGAACTCGGCCGTGGCGCACCGTATCTGATCCGCGCACTCAAGCTGATGCTCGTCCGGCCGTTCGACCTCGACGCCGTGCCCAAGTCTTTCCGCGGCGACTACTTCAACCTGTCGCTGACGCTCGACCTGACCATGAGCGCTGTCGACAACGCGGTCCTCACCGGGACCGGATTCTCCGGAGCGCTGCGCGCGCTCGAACAATCGTGGGGCCGCGACCCCGAAACGATGATCCCCGACGTCCGGTACACGCCGAACCCGAACGATGCCCCTGGCGGGCCCCTGGTGGAAAGGGCGGACAGGCAATGCTGACCCCCTTGATCAGGCGCCAGTTGATCCTGTTCGGCATTCTGAGCTTGATCTCTGCGGTTGCTCTGGGCGGGTATTACCTGCGACTTCCCACCGCGGCAGGGATCGGCCAGTACACGCTGCACGCGGACCTGCCCGCGTCGGGCGGTCTGTACCAGACGGCCAACGTGGCTTATCGCGGTGAAACCATCGGCACGGTCACCGCCATCGAGCCGACCGAGACGGGCGCGCGGGTGACCATGAGCATCTCCAACCGCTACAAGATCCCGATCGACGCCGCGGCGAACGTGCATTCGGTGTCGGCGCTCGGCGAGCAGTATCTGGACCTGGTGTCGCAAGGCAACCCGGGCAAATACTTCTCGGCGGGACAGACCATCACCAAGGGCACCGTGCCCACTGATATCGGGCCGGCGCTGGACGCCGCGAACCGCGGGCTGGCCGCGCTACCCAAGGACAAGATCGCCTCGCTGCTCGACGAAACAGCCCAAGCCGTCGGCGGATTGGGCCCCGCGCTGCAACGACTGGTCGATGCGACGCAGGCGATCGCCGGCGACTTCAAGGCCAACATCGGCGATGTCAACGACATCATCCAGAACTCCGGACCGATCATCGACAGCCAGGTCGACTCGGGTGATTCGATCGAACGCTGGTCGCACAACCTGGACATCCTGGCCGCGCAGAGCGCGGAAAACGACCAGCACGTGCACAGCATTCTGACGCAAGCGGCGCCGACCGCCGACCAGGTCAACGCGGTTTTCGGCGACGTCCGCGAGTCGCTTCCGCAGACGCTGGCGAACCTCGAAATCGTGCTAGACATTCTGAAGCGCTACCACAAGGGCGTCGAGCAATTGCTGGTCGCCTATCCGCAGGGCGCCTCGGAAGGCCAGACGGTGACGACGCCTTTCCCGGGCTACGCCGCGCTGGGCACCTCG
Source organism: Mycobacterium sp. (assembly GCA_031292665.1). Lineage (GTDB taxonomy): Bacteria > Actinomycetota > Actinomycetes > Mycobacteriales > Mycobacteriaceae > Mycobacterium. The sequence continues at coordinate 24,380 of JARLGR010000184.1, forward strand.
CTGACGATCAACCAGCCGCCGCCGTGTCTGACCGGCTTTCTCCCTGCACCTCAGTGGCGATCTCCGGCGGACACCAGCCTGGCGCCGATGCCGTCCGGAACGTACTGCAAGATTCCGCAGGACACTCCGTCCAACGCCGTGCGCGGGGCGCGCAACCTTCCGTGTGTCGATGTCCCCGGTAAACGCGCCGCGACGCCGCGGGAGTGCCGCGACTCCAAACCATACGTTCCCCTGGGCACCAACCCGTGGTACGGCGACCCGAATCAGATCCTGACCTGCCCCGCGCCGGCGGCGCGTTGTGATCAGCCGGTCAAGCCGGGTCAGGTGATCCCCGCGCCGTCGGTCGACAACGGCATGAACCCGGCGCCCTCCGACAGGGTGGCGGGGACACCGCCGCCCGTCAGCGACGTGCTGCAGCGGCCTGGATCCGGCACCGTCCAGTGCAACGGGCAGCAGCCCAACCCCTGCGTCTACTCCCCCGGCGGGCCTCCCGCGGCCGTTTACAGTCCACAAAGCGGTGAACTGGTGGGGCCCGATGGTGTCAAGTACTCGGTCGACAACTCGGGTAAGACCGGAGACGACGGATGGAAGGATATGCTGGCTCCGCCTGGCTGAACTCCAATCTCGGCTGTAAGCAGTGCTTTTCGATTCGTCCGGACCTATCGGCAACGAGGATCTCGTCCGTCGCGCCTAACGCCACTCATTCGCACCGCGCCCGGATCAGCGCGGCAGGATCATTGACACTGACCGCACGTACAGTCATATACTTACCTGGACCGGAGTGCATCGCGGTCCCAACCGGTCCGGGTACGAGGAGAATGGAGCGACATGCCGGAAGTGATTGGCCTGGGCCAACTCCGGAGTAACGCGTGCGCGTACCTCGAGCGAGTTGCCGCCGGGGAGACATTCGATGTCGTCCGTCGCGGCACGTTGGTGGCACGGATCGTGCCGGTCGGCGACTGGAGGGTGGCTCCCATTCCGGCGCGAACTGTCAAAGCTGCGGACGCAGGTGGCTGGGTCGGGCTTGACGAACTGCGAACCCGCGCCGGACGCTGCTTCGATCGGGTCGCGGCCGGGGAGACTATTTATGTCGTGCGTGACGGCAAGCTACTGGCGCGGATCGTGTCGGCCGTTGACTCAAAGACGCCCATGCCGCCGGACGCCGGTCGGCGGATCGAGCTCAACGAACTGCGAAAGCGTGCGGGGCGCTATTTCGACACGGTTGCCGCAGGGCAGACGATCGAGGTCGTCCGTGGCGGCAAACTGGTTGCTCGCATCGTGTCGGCCGCTACCAACGACGCCCTCGGCGCCTAATCGCCGGCCGCGTGAGCGGCGACGGAGTCGAAGTGCGGCGAGGGAGGCGACACGCCGATCCTGGCCGCCGCCACCGCACACCGAAAGCCGTCAGCGCACCCAATCACGTACCGCTAAGGCTGGGATCGTCGGGCAGCGGTCGTCGGCAGAGCGCGTGCGCCTCCGCGGCGCTGAGCCCGAACAGACGCAGAACGTTTTCGGTGACGGCGTCGGCGGCGCGTGCATCGTCGCGATCCGGGTGCCCGCGCGCGTAGAGCGCCTGGGCCACCTGGTGCTGCATTCGACGAAGTATGTGGACGCGCTGAACTGGTATCTGGACAATCTGGGCGCACGTAACGAGTTCGACATACGCCGCCTCGTCGGCCTACTGAAAGTGCCCACCTCATGACCGTTTCCGTGCTGCACACCGCCGACGCCTGGTGGGTCAAGACGGCCGACGGCGCCGCGCAGATCGACACCGCTGCCACCACCACCGCCGCGCTACTGGCCGATGGGGCCGCCATCGACGCCGCGGTGAACGGCGGGGCCACCCGCGGCGAGCTCGTCGCCGTGGACGGCCTCAAGTTGGTGTCACCGGTGACTCGGCCCTGCCGGGTCATTGCCCAGATGACCAACTTCAAATCGCACGCGAAGGACGCGGCGATGGACCCGGCATCGGTTCCGCTGACCTTTTTCCGCAAGGCGTCGGCGTCCATCACCGGTCCATTCGACGACATCGTGAAACCCGCGCACGTCAAGCTGCTCGACTACGAGGTGGAAATCGGCCTCGTCGTCGGACGCGCGATCCCGATCGCCACCACCATTTCCGAGGAGAACCTGGTCGAGTTCATCGCGGGACTGGTCGTCACCAACGATGTCTCCGCGCGTGATGTCCAGCTGCCGCAGACCCAGTTCTACGAGGCCAAGTCCTACCCGACGTTCACCCCGGTCGGGCCCGAGCTGGTGCTGTTGACCGCCGAGGAGCTCGCGCGGTTCGGCGACCTTCGGCTGCGCCTGAGCGTCAACGGCGACGAGCGGCAGAACGCGCTCGTCCACGGCGACATGCTGTATCGGCCGCTGGAGGCGCTGCGGTCGCTCACCCAGTTCCAGGAGCTGGCCCCCGGCGATCTCATCCTCACCGGCACCCCGGTCGGGACGGCGCTGAGCGCCCCGCCGAAGCCGGTGCAGATCATCGGCAACCTGATGCCGCCGAATCTCAAGTGGAAGATGTTCTTCGCGCGCCAGGCCGGCAACCCCGACTATCTGCAGGACGGCGACATCGTGGAAGCGACGGCGGCCACCGACGACGGCACGATCGATCTCGGAACACAGCGCACCGCAGTGCGATTCGCGTGACCGATAACGCCGTTCCCGTCGTCCCGGTCGTGATCGTCGGCGCCGGACCCACCGGCATCAGCGCGGCCACGCTGTTGGCGCAGCACGACATCGATTGCCTCGTCCTCGACCGCTGGCCCGGCGTGTACCCGCAGCCGCGCGCCGTGCACCTCGACGATGAGATCTACCGGGTCATCGCCCGCCTGGGGATCGGCGACGAGTTCGCCGCGGTATCCCGGCCCGCACTGGGGCTGCGCCCGACCGGGCGGTCGCGCGTGCGGACGCGACGTGGCCGCATTGTGCGCGTGGGTCGCCAGCGTCCTGCGTACGCGGTAAAGGGCTCAGCCAGACGCCCATGACGGCCGGGCGACGATCACGGGTACCCGCACGCCGTGCAAGACCGCGTTACTCACCGAGCCCAGCAGCAAGCCCGTCAAACCACCCCGGCCGTGACTGCCCACGACGAGAAGCTGCGCGGATGCCGCCTTTTCGACGAGCTGCCGCGCCGGCCGATCCCGCACGATCAGCCGGTGCACCGTCACGTCGGGATAGCGTTCTTCCCAGCCCGCAAGGCTTTCGGCAAGACTGCGCTGCGCTGACGCTTCCACCGACGACCAGTCCAGCTCAGGAATCTCGCTCGTCAACGCGATGTCACTCCATGCGTGCAGGGCCACCAAATCGACGCCGCGAAAAGACGCTTCGTCGAACGCGATCGCGGTCGCGAGCTCGGAAGCCGGCGACCCGTCGATGCCGACCAGAACCGGGCCGTCCTGCGCGTCCGGCAAACCGTCATCATGGATGACGGCGACCGGGCAGCTCGCCTGCCGTACCACGGTGGAACTGACCGAACCGAGCACACCCCGCGCGAACAATCCCCGTCCAGCGGTGCCCATGACGATCATCTCCGCCTCATCGGACATCTCGATCAGGGCGGCCGCCGGCGTCGAAAACACCAACTCCCGGCCGATGCTGACCTTCCGGTCAGTCGGCATGACCTCTTCGGCCATTTTCATCGCATCCATGATGGCCTTCTTGCCTTCGTCCTCCAGCCTGACCGCCAGAGCCTCCGGGTAGGCGACCGGTGGCCAGGTCGCGGTGGGGGTTACCACGGCATGGACCACCGTCAGCGGCACGTTCCTCAACGCCGCATCACGGGCCGCCCATGACACGGCGGCATTCGATGCGGGCGAGCCGTCGACTGCGACGACGATGCCGCGTGGCTTAACGGGTGCTGGCATTTCGTTCTCCCTTTGTCACACAGCGACGCTATGAACCAGGGAGACCTTCTGTCGCGGGGCTTTAGTCCCTAACCCTCGGGACGGAGGGCTTTCGGCGAAAGAGTTCGGACTGCGGTAACGGTGTGGTCACTCGTCAGTCATGAGCTGTACGTCCGTGTACAGCCACCGGCTAAACCCGGCGCCGTTGCGGTGGACGCCTCACCCGCCGAGAGCGGATCCTGGCCGAGCAATGCCGCCACGGTCCATACCGGGTCCTTGCCGATCGCTTCGGCGATCGTCGCCCAGTTCAATCCCCGTTTGACGCGGGCCGGCCTGATGACCTCAGCAAGGTCGTTCTTGCTCGATGCCGTAAATGCTTTTGCCACGGTCGACTTCCCGGTCCTAGCGCGTTCTCAAATTATTGCCCGCTGAAACGCAATCCGCCCCGTGAAGTGCGCTTCGTCCGGGGTAGGCGGCAGCGCGCCGATAGCTGCGCGATGGGGCGAATGCGGTCGTTCAGCTGGTTGTGGCCAAGACCTCAACCCTGGCGGCGGGTAAAAATCCCGCGGATCTTTTCGGCTTCAGGGCCCTACCGGCTGGGTCACGAAGTCGATCAGTTCTTCGACCCGGCTGATCAGCGCGGGCTCGAGATCGTTCCAGTCACGCACCCGGGAACGGATTTGCCGCCAGGCCCGGGCGATGTCCGCCCGGCCGGCGTGCGGCAGGCCGAGCGCCTGGCACGCGCCGCGTTTCCACTCCACGTGCCGCGGTACCTCAGGCCAGGCCGCCAAACCGAGTCGCTGCGGCTGGACGGCCTGCCAGATGTCGACGTACGGGTGACCGACGACCAGAGTGTCGGGCCCACCCGGGCCCCGGCGCACCGCATCGGCGATCCGCGCCTCCTTTGATCCCGCCACGAGGTGGTCGACGAGCACGCCCAGCCGGCGCCCCGGCCCGGGTCCGAAGTCCGCCACGATGCCCACGAGATCGTCGACGCCACCGAGGTGCTCGACGACCACACCCTCGATCCGCAGGTCCTCCCCCCACACCTGCGCGATGAGTTCGGCGTCGTGGCGGCCCTCGACGTAGATTCGGCTGGCACGCGCGACGCGGGCGCGGGCGCCCGGAACGGCGACCGAGCCGGACGCCGTCCTGCCCGCGGCAGCGGGTCGAGCGGGCCGCGGCGCGGTGAGGATGACGGGACGCCCTTCGAGGAGATATCCGGGCCCCAGCGGGAAACCACGCGTGCGGCCGTGCCGGTCTTCGAGGTCGATGCGGCCGTACTCGACGCGAACCACCGCGCCGACGTAGCCGGTCTCGGCGTCCTCGACGACCATCCCCAACTCCACCGGGCGCTCGGTCGAGCGGGGCTTGTGCCGACCCGCCGCCAGAACATCGGCTCCATAGCGATCCACCACCCGGCAATACTAGGGAGCCTTGCGCCCAAACCTCCTTACGGCACGCCTAGATCGGGACCTTGATCGAGGAATCCGCTGCGGCTTTGCGCGACAACGATTGTAGAAATGTGCCTGCAACGCGTGGCGTTAACCAGCGGGTGACCGCGACGATGTTATCTTGTTACCTGCGGTGAGACTGCAGCTGGGCCGCAGCGCGGCGGTGAGCGAGGTGGAAGATGGACCTGACCCAATGGGTTTCGAGCATTGTCGCCTTTGTGCGGGCGGGCTACCCCACAGGCATGCCGACGACCGGCCATGTCCCGGCGGCGGCCCTGTCCCGTCGACGCGTGTCCACCGACGAGATCACCACTGTCACAACCCGACTGACCGCCGAACGACGTGGACCGATCAGCGCCACCGATGTCGGGGTCGCGATCACCCACATCACGGACGCGATGCCCTCCCCCGAAGACATCGCGCGTGTGCAACGTCGCCTTGACCGGCGGACCACTCCCACTGCTTAAGAGGACGGCTTGACCGGGCCGCCGCAGGCCGCCAGGAAGGCCGCGTAATCCCACGTCTTCAAAAAGTCCCGGCCCGCCCGCAATCCGCTTTGGTAGAGCGCCTCTCGCTGCTCGGCGGTGATGTCGAAATCGATCGGGCTGACCCCGTCGGCGGGCACGAAGATGGTGCGTCGCACCGTGCACGGGTCGTCGATGTAGGCGTTGTCCTGATTGCTGAGCAACGTCTCAATCGCGGCGATCCCCAAGGACACCGGCCCATGAACCGGGTGGGTTGGCGGGATGCCGGGACGCGCCGACAACCGGATGCCGAACGTCGGCCAGCTGGGCCGGCCATCGGTCCGGTCGAACAGCTCCACGGGAAAGTCCGACAGCAGTCCGCCGTCGACCCACGTCGCACCACCCACCCGAATGGGCTCGAACACATAGGGAATCGCCGCCGAGGCGTGCACCGCGCGTGCCACCGGGAAGCCGTCCGGGTCAATGCCGTAGGAGGGCAGATCCCACGGGATGCGGACCAGGCGGCGCCGCGACAGGTCGCTGGCCGTCACGACCAGCGACCAGGCAAACTGTTCGGGCTCTTCGCCGGTGCGCAAATCGCCGAACGTGCGCACGCCCAGATCACCGAGCAGACCGGCGAGCAGCCGTTCGAGGTAGGCCCCGCGATAGACACCGTCGGACACAATCAAGGAGAGGCCCCCGCCGATCAACGGCACTCGCCCAATCAGGCTGCGATCGAGGAACTTCCGGTAGTCGATCGTGCGCATCACCTCGGCGAGCCGCGTCAAGGGTTCACCGGCGACCTGCAGCGCGGCCACCAGCGACGCGACGATCGCGCCCGCGCTGGTCCCCGCGACCCGGGGGAAGCGGTAGCCGGCCCCGGCCAGGGCATCCACCGCGCCGACCAGCCCGATCCCGCGGACGCCACCGCCCTCGCAGACCAGGTCGACACGCGCCGTGTTCACGGCCGACACCATAGCCGGATCGGCGGCCTGCGGGTACACGGCACGCCCAAGGCAGCACTCAACCGATACCTAAGAAATTCGGCGCCCATCGGCGCCAAAGAAATGGAGGTGTCCGGGCTCTGGGTGCAGCCGCACCCGGCTGCCCTTGTCCGGTGGGTGACGCCCGTCGGTGCGCGCAACGACGGGCTGATCGATTACCTTGCCCGATCCGGTGATTCGGCCGTAAAGATAGGCGTCCGCCCCCAACTCCTCGACGACGTCCACTTCCATCTCGACGCCCATGCCGCCCAGTTCTAAATGCTCGGGACGGACCCCGACGACGACCTCGCGCCCCGAGTCGGCGATCTCACGCGGTAGCGGGATCAACCAATCCCCCAGCGACACCGCCGAGTCCACGACGGGCAGGGTGAACAGGTTCATCGCCGGTGACCCGATGAATCCCGCGACGAACACGTTGCCGGGGTTTCGGTACAGCTCGCGGGGCGGAGCGAACTGCTGCAGCACTCCGTCGCAGAGCACGGCGACGCGGTCCCCCATGGTCATCGCCTCGACCTGGTCGTGGGTGACATAGACGGTGGTGGTTTCGAGCCGCCGCTGCAGCGCGGCGATCTGGTTGCGGGTTTGCACCCGCAGCTTCGCGTCGAGGTTGGACAGCGGCTCATCCATCAAGAACACCTGTGGGCGCCGCACGATCGCACGCCCCATCGCCACCCGCTGGCGCTGCCCACCGGAGAGGTCTTTGGGCTTGCGATCCACATAGGGCTGCAAATCGAGCAGTTTCGCCGCGGCCAGGACCCGATCGCGGATCTCGGCCTTCGGCATTCGGGCGATCTTCAACGCGAAGCCCATGTTCTGCGCCACCGTCATGTGCGGGTAGAGCGCATAGTTCTGAAAGACCATCGCGACGTCACGGTCCTTGGGATCGACGTCGGTGACGTCGCGATCACCGATCCGGATCCGGCCCGAGTCCACGGGCTCCAGCCCGGCCACCATCCGCAGCGAGGTCGTCTTGCCGCATCCGGACGGTCCGACCAAGACCACGAACTCGCCATCGCCGACGACCAGGTCGAGGCAGTCCAGGGCCGGTCTCTCCGCTCCCGGGTAGCGCCGGGTCGCCTTCTCGAAACTCACCGAAGCCATGGCTACCCGCCAAGCCCGGTGACGGCGATGCCGCGCACAAAGGAACGTTGCGCGATGGCATAGATGATGACCAGCGGCAGCATGATCAGCATCGAGGTCGCCATGATGATCGGCCACCTGGCCACGTATTCGCCGCGCAGCCGGACCAGGCCCAGCGTCAGCGTCGCCAGGCTGTTGCGCTGGATCATCAGCAGTGGCCACAGGAAGTCGTTCCACACGTTGACCCAGGTGAGCACGGCGAGCACCATCACCGCCGGCCGGGCGTGGGGCAACAGGATCCGCCAAAAGATCTGCCAGGGCGTGCAGCCGTCCAGGATCGCCGCCTCCTCCAGATCGGTAGGGAGCGTTCGGAAGAACTGCCGCATCAGATAGGTGCCGAAGGCGCTGCCGAACAAGCCCGGCACGATCATCGCCCACGGTGTGTCGACCCACCCCACCGCGCGCATCAGAATGAACTGCGGGATCACCGTCACCGTCAGCGGCACCATCAACGTGCCCAGGTACAAGACGAAAAGCGCGTCGCGGCCGCGAAAGTGCAGTCGCGCAAAGGCGTATCCGGCCAGTGAGCAGAAGAACACCTGTCCCGCCGTGACGCATCCCGCGTAAAGCACGGTGTTGAAGAACATCCGCCAGAACGGCATCAGCGCGAATACCTCGGTGTAGTTCGACCAGCGGGGGTGGGCCGGAAACAGCGTCGGCTCGCTGATCTCGCCCTCCCCCTTCAGCGAACCCGACATCGCCCATGCGATCGGGAACAGCCAGACCCACGCGACGGTGATCAGCGCCGCGTAGAGGACAACGGCGCGAAAAACCTTGCGTGTGAACACCTGCTCACTTAAGCCCACGTGAAGTCTCCCAAGAACGCCGATGCGTCAGCCGCAACTGGACCACGGTCAACACCAACAAGACGGCGAACATCACCCAGGCCAATGCGGACGCGTAACCGAACTCCAGAAACGAAAACGCGTGCTGGAACAGCATGATGCCCAAGACGTAGGTGGCGCTCTCCGGCCCGCCGTTGGCGCCGTTGAGGACGTACACCAGGTCGAAAGCCTGGAACGCATGGATGACCGAGATGACCACCACGAACGAGATCGCGCCGCGGATCAACGGCACGGTTATAGACACGAACTGGCGCACCTCGCCGGCGCCGTCGATGCGCGCCGCTTCGTACACGGTTTCGGGAACCCCTTGCATCGCGGCCAACAACACGACGGTGGCGAACGGGATGCTCCGCCACACGCTGACCAGGCACAGCGAGGCCATGGCCCACCTCGGCTCGATCAGCCACGGAACCGGGCCGATCCCCACCCAGCCGAGCATGATGTTGAGCAGGCCGTTGTCGGTGTTGAAAACGAACTGCCAGACTACGGCCATCACCACCGACGAAATGGCGAGCGGCAGAAACACAATCGTTCGGAACACGCCGATGCCCTTGATTTTCCGGTTCAGCATTCCGGCGACGACGAGGCTGACCAGGACTGTCGGGACCACCGTCCCGACGGTGTAGATGACGGTATTGCGGATCGCGATGACAAACAGCGGATCGGACGTGAGGAGCTCGCCGAAGTTCCTGAACCCCACGAACTTCGGTGGCCGGAACACGTCCCAATCCTGGAAACTCATATACAGCGAGAAACCGAGGGGGAACAGCATGAAGACCATGACCGCGGCCAGGTTTGGTGCGACGAACAACCGGCCGGCGCGCGCTCGCCGACGGGACAGGCCGGAGCCGACCGGCGCGGACGCGGGGACGTCGACCGATGTCATTTGCTCCTCACCACTTCGTCGACGGCGTGCGCCAGCCCGGTCAGCGACGTCGCGGGCCGGGTTCCCCGCAGCACCGGCCCGAAATTGCGGTCCATCAGGGCGTTGACCTTTTCCCACGCCGGCGTGATCGGGAGCCCCTCGGAATGGGCCGGCCCCTCGGTGAGGACGGCGAGGCTGGCGATGTCGCGGTGCGCCTGCGCGAATCCGTTCGAGGTGAGCGCGGACCGCAGCACCGGCACGAACAGGCTTGATTCACCGACCAGAGCCTGGCCGAC
>JARLGR010000030.1 GCA_031292665.1 Mycobacterium sp.
AGAGCTGTCAGCGCGCGCTAACCGCGCGGAACAACGTCGTGATTGATACCGAGGTGTGCCGCCAGGACCCGGGGAACGTGGCCGTCAACGTCGCCAACCAGATCGCCGGCAACGTCGACAAGCAGTAGGAGATCGACGCGCGATCGCTTAACACAGGCGACTGAATAGCCACGTCACGCCCGTCAGCCGCCGGCCACCGTATTCCCGATGGCCGTCCGCAATTCACCCGCTATTTCTGGTTATCCGCGGCGCCTACGGCGTAGGCTCTGGCGGCCGAGCCGCTAAAGCCACGATACTTGCGCCAGCACCGCATCAGCCGTACCCGCATGGCATCGCGAGACGAGGTGCAGTCAGTCAGCTCGCGGGGGTCCATCGCACAGTGTGGAAAAGGGACAAGTGAGCACATCAGAGAAACCGCCCGAGAATGGTGGCGGCCTGCCGATAATCCATCTTTCAGACCTGTTGCGCTCGCCGGTGCTGGCCCGCTCCGGTGATGCGGTGGGCCGGGTCGAGGACGTGATCGTGCGGCTGCGCGGCACCGACGAGTATCCACTGGTGACGGGGATTGTCGCCGGGGTCGGCGGGCGAAAGGTCTTCATCGGGAGCAAATCCATCCACGAGTATGCGATGGACCGAGTTGTGTTGGCCAAGAACAAGGTTGACCTGCGCGGATTCGAACGCCGCGACGGCGAGGTGCTGCTGCGCGCCGACGTGCTGGGGCACCGGCTGATCGATGTGGCCGCCGTCGAGCTCGTGCGCGCCTATGACGTCGAGCTGGTAGACAGCGGCGCCGGATGGGTGCTTGCGCGGCTCGACACCCGTCGCCCAGCGCGGTTGTTCGGACTCATCAAACAGTCCGGCGGGCAGGCGCCCCGCGATTGGAAGGCATTCGAACCACTCATCGGACACGCCCGCTCCGATGCGGTGCGCCGCGTGTCCGGCCGGTTCCGCGGATTCAGACCCGCCGAGATCGCCGATCTTCTCGAGGATGCGGACAAGGCCGAGGGCGGCGAGATCCTCGATCGGGTCCGCAGCGACCCCGAGTTGGAAGCCGACGTCTTCGAAGAACTCGACCCGGAGAAGGCAAGCCGACTGCTCGACGGCATGCCCGACGGCGAGGTGGCCGCGCTGCTGGGCCGGATGCGCGCCGACGATGCCGCCGACGCCATCGCCGACCTGCGCCAATCGCGGCGCCGGCGCGTGCTGGACCTGATGCCGGGCCCGCAGCGCACCAAGGTGATCACCTTGATGGGTTTCAACCCGGAAAGCGCCGGCGGGCTGATGAATGTGGACTTCGTCTCCTGCGCCGCCACCGCGACCGTGGGCTCGGCGCTGGCGTTGATCGCGGCGGCCCGTACGATCCAGCCCGAGGCGCTGGTCAAGGTGCATGTTCTCGATGAGGACAAACGCCTCGCCGGTGTGGTGTCGGTGATTACCCTGTTGCAGGCCGAACGCAGCGAAAGCGTTGGGGCGGCTATGGAATCCGACCCGGTGTGCGTCAGCGCCGACGCCGACCTCACCGACATCGCACTGTTGATGGCCGACTTCAACCTCTACTCCATACCCGTCGTCGACGAGCAGGACCGGGTGCTCGGGGTGGTCACCGTCGACGACGTGCTCGAGGTCACCATCCCCGAGGACTGGCGCCGCCGCGAACCCGCCCCGCGGCCGGTGCGGGAAGTCACGCAATCGGACGCTGACGGCGGCGCCACGGTGACGGGAGGGGAAGGCCCGTGACCTCAGGCGCCGACAACGCCACCCACCCCGAAGCGCAGGCCGAGCGGCGGCACAGCGCGGTGCTCGACACCGCGCATCTGGGCGATATCGAGGGCGCGTTCGGACGCATCAGCGTCGGCGATACCGATCATCCGCGCACGTGGAAGACCCGGCTGCTGACCTTGCTGGCCATCATGGGCCCGGGGATCATCGTCATGGTCGGCGACAACGACGCCGGCGGGGTGGCCACCTATGCCCAGGCCGGCCAGAACTACGGCTACTCCCTGCTATGGGTGCTGCTGCTGCTGATCCCCGTGCTGATCGTCAATCAGGAAATGGTGGTCCGGCTCGGCGCGGTCACCGGGGTCGGGCACGCCCGGTTGATCAACGAACGCTTCGGCCGCGGCTGGGGCTGGTTCTCCGTCGGTGACCTGTTCCTGCTCAACTTCTTGACGATCGTCACCGAGTTCATCGGCATCAGCCTGGCCGCCGACTACATCGGCGTCTCCAAATACGTGGTGGTTCCAACCTCGGCGGCGGCGCTGGTCGCGATCATGGCCACCGGCAGCTTCCGGCGCTGGGAACGGGCCATGTTCGTCTTCATCGCCGTGTCCCTGCTGCAGATCCCGATGCTGCTGATGTCGCACCCGCAGTGGGCGCACGCCGCGACGTCATTTGTGGTACCGAGCATCTCGGGCGGGATCAGCTCAGATGCGGTGCTGTTGATCATCGCCATCGTCGGCACCACCGTCGCGCCCTGGCAGCTGTTCTTCCAGCAATCCAACGTCGTCGACAAACGCATCACCCCCCGCTTCATGGCCTACGAACGCGCCGACACCGTATTCGGAGCCTTCGTCGTGGTCATCGGGGCCGCCGCACTGGTCATGACCGGCGAATGGGCAGCCCGCTCCACCGACACCGTCGGCAACTTCACCGACGCCGGCGCCATCGCCCACCTGCTCGGCCAAAACCGCCAGGCGCTCGGCTCCATCTTCGCGATCGTCCTGATCGACGCCTCCATCCTCGGCGCGGCCGCGGTGACCCTGGCCACCAGCTACGCCTTCGGCGACGTCTTCGGCCTCAAACACTCGCTGCACCGCGGGTTCGCCGACGCCAAACAGTTCTACCTGTCCTACACCGCGATGGTGGTGTTGGCCGCGGCCATCGTGCTGATCCCCGGCGCCCCACTCGGCCTGATGACCACCGCCGTGCAGGCCCTCGCCGGCCTGCTCCTGCCCAGTGCCAGCGTGTTCTTACTGCTGTTGTGCAACGACCGGGAAGTGCTGGGGCCGTGGGTCAATCGCGCCTGGCTCAACTGGGTCGCCGGGCTGATCGTGGGAACCCTGCTGCTGCTCTCGGGAATCCTCATGGCTACCACGCTGTTTCCCCACCTCAACGTCATCGCGGTCGCCGGCTACCTGGCGCTCGCCCTGGTGGTACTGGCCGCCGCCGCGGCACCGGTCCTGCGCTGGTGGGGCCGCCGCCAGCCCACGCGACCGCCTCCACCACCACCCGCGCGCCCCGTCGACCGCAGCACCTGGCGGATGCCGCCCCTGACCCTGCTCGAACCCGTCACCTGGTCATCGGGAACCCGGCTCGCCATGATCGCCCTGCGCGGCTACCTGATCATCGGCGCCCTGCTCCTGGTGGTCAAAGCCGTCCAGCTCAGTCACGGCTAGCGTTGCTGGATGCAATTGCAGCCCGCGCGTCAACTCCTTGCACTCGCGGATCATGTGAGTTGTCCAGGCACGGTGCTCATGTGGCCCATGTGGCTGCACGGCACTGGTGTGAATCAGTCTCGTTTTGGCGGGCGGCTCACCGGGGCGGTGAAGCCTTCGGTGTCATCGAAGAAGGCCCACTGGCCGTCGTCCTCGACCTCCATACGCCAACCCAACTCGGCATTGCCGGCCATGGCGTCGACAAACCACCCGTAGGCGGCCTCAGCGCTGGAAAAGTTCTTCGACGCAACGACATGGCCGTGTGGGTCGATAACTCGAAACTGCGCCATGGGAAGCGATTATCCCTGTTGCACAGCTTTCACGCGCGGCAATCCACGTTTGCTGAAAGC
>JARLGR010000185.1 GCA_031292665.1 Mycobacterium sp.
AGCGCGGCCAGCTCAAACCCCACAGACTGACGCTTCGGACAAGTCACTTCCCGGACCTACCAGCAGCCACCATACAACTGAACGACACAACACCTCTTGACACAGAGAGGCGCCGTCTACATATCCCCGGGGAGCAACGCGATGGTGTCTGATCTTCAGCGCACGCCTGAGCAGGTGTGCGAGCACTACGAGTGAGATACTTGAAGTCTATGACTAGGTTGTACTGATCCAAAAAGTATGTAGAGTACCCTATACACGGATAATCGGTTTCATCCGGTTACGCCGTTTGGATCGCCACGGTTAGGAGAGAACGGTGCTGGCGGTGTCACAGGCGTCGGTCGCGGTAATCCGGTGACTGGTGAAGAGTGCCCATAACTTCGGCGCGATGAGCGCGCCGCCACACATCAACACACAAGTAACACGGGAGCGGCCACCACCAAGCTGTGGCTGTCACTCTTTCTCATGGGTTTCGTGGCGGTTTCGCTGATCGGTGTGCGCCTTGGTTTCGGGTCCCGGCCCGGACAACGGAATACGTGGCTGCTGGACACCGCATACGCTAGAGACGAACTGGACACCGCATACGCTACAGACGAAGAGGACGTATGCCAGAGGTCAAGGAAATCTCCCACGTTCACTCTGGCGCCCAAATCGCGGATACACGTTGTGAAAGGAGTTGCGATGTTCCGCTTGCACACAGCGCTTCGATCCGTCGCAGTGATCACATTCACGGTCGTCGCTGGGTGCCTCAGCGGGTGTGCCCCATTTCATGGGGTGGCGCAGCCGATGTTCATCGGTGATTACTCCACCGGTGATTTCAGTCAGTGGCCGAGTGTTCAGCACCGGGGATATAACGGGCCCGGGGTTCATTACGTTCCGTCGTATTCGGCGACCGTGGTCGACGACCCGGTGAAAGGTAAGGCGGCTCGTTTCGAGGTCCGTTCGGGCGACTGGCCAGGCTTCGCCACTGGCGAACGCTCGGAAGTGGGATCCAGCGCAAGCGAAACCGGGGGCACCGAAGGGCAGGTGCGCTGGTATGAGTTTTCCACCATGTTCGACCCGAGTTTTCCGCAGAACCACGCCGATCTTGGCTGGGGGGTGACCAACGACTGGCATTCGGATGCCAGCATCGGCAGCGCGGGATTCGAATGGGGTGTGGGCGCCAAGAACGGCTACTGGTCGCTGATCGTCAATCCGCAGACCCGTCCCGGCGACTACGTAGACACGTACACCATCTTCGAGACGCCGTTGAACGTCGGGCATTGGCACGACGTGAAGATGCAGGTCAACTGGTCAACCGGGTCACCGTGCCTGCGATGGTGTGCTGCGAGGCTGTCATCCGGTCAATCTATAAAGACAGGGTGGATCAGATTGTGGCTCAACGGAGTTCGCCAAACCTTTTTCGACGGATCCGATACCTATTTCCTTAGCACACTGGTCCCCGGGACGACCACGTGCTACTACAAAGAAGGCTACTACCGACAGGCGGCGCAGCCCACCGGCATCGTCTACCACTCGGGATTCCGGGCCGCCAGGGATGAGGCGGAACTCTAGATGCAACGAGGCTGGTAACGCGCTGGTAGCCGCCGCCGGTGGGGACGCGACTGATAATCAGCGGGCTACTGCTCCGACGCGAGTATCCGCCCGGGAGAAACTGACGGGGCGACTACAAACTGGCTCACAAGTTCGCGGGCACATGCGCAATTTGCGTGCCGTCGAGGTTAGTATCATGGTCACGTATTTACGTGGACGCTAGAATCCAGATCATGCAAACTTGACGCTGCATCTAATCTCTAGCGCGGTGATGGCGTGCCCTCGTCCAGATGAAAATACTGCTCCTCGAACATCGCTGGCTTCACCCAATCGACCTCCGACATGGCCCTCAACTTCGCCAGCAGGGCGGCTCGCTGAGAGTCGAAGTTCGGGTTGTGTCGGCGTCGTCTGAAAACTGACCCCGTGTCGAACTCGCCCGTCGAAAAGGGGTCAATTTTCGGGCGCCGTTGACAGGTTGTAGCTCGCGATGAATGTCAATTCGCTTTTTGGTGGATAAGTGAACATAGGTGAGACATGGATCCTCGCACCCTTTTTAACTGCGGAGTCCAGAGCCGCTTGCGCTTCAAACCTTGGGTTATCTCTATTTCGAATGTTGATATACGTGAATCCCCGCCGCAAGGAGAGAACAGTGCTGGGCGGTGTCACAAGCGTCACTCGCGTTTGCAACCAAGCAATCGTGCCGTCAAACACTGGATGGCGCGTTCTGCAGCCGCGCGTTAGAACGAGGGAGCGCCGCAATTGGGGTCGCGTCGAGAGCGATTCGCGCAACTGCGATATATATATTGCCGGGAGGGATTAGCGTGCAGCCGGCTGGTCGGTAACGGAAAGCCTTCGGAGACGATCTGGATGTGGTGAACAACGTGAGCGATCAGTCGGCCCGCGCCTGCGAAGCAGGCAGCGGGGCTCGCCGTGGGGTACACGTGATTCCCGCTAAGGCCCAATTCCTGCGCCAAGATGAGGCATTGGTGAAGCGCGCGACAGCCATCGATCGTGCACGGCGAGCGAATGCGGCGCACGGCAGACGCTGCGAGAGATATCTCGGTATCGGCTGGCGATGGCGGTGACCTGGCGCCGGGTTCGCATCCGATGGGTGGTGGTACCGGTCTGCCTGCTGCTGATCGCCGCCGTGATCGGCGGGCTCCCGGTCTACGTTCGACAACAGGTCGATCCACTGCGGCACGCCGACGCGATCCTCGTCCTCGGCGGAGACGGATTCAGCCGCTACCCGTTCGGCGTCGATCTCGGCATGCAGGGCTGGGCACCCAAGGTAGTTCTGTCAAATCCCGGGATCCACAAAGAGTGGTTGACAAAAGCCTGCAATACGCCACACTCGGGCATCGAGTTGGACTGTTTCGTACCAAATCCACCAACAACTCTGGGTGAAGGGCGGGAACTGCGCCGGCTAGCCGAGCGATACGGCTGGCGGAGCGTGATTGTCGTCACGTTCACGCCGCACATTTCCCGGGCCCGGTTCATCCTGCAGCGCTGCTTCGACGGAGAACTCACCATGGTAGCGAGCCCGACCCATATGTCGTTACTGGACTGGCCGGTTGAATACGCTTAGCAGACCGCGGGTTATGTGCGGGCTGCTCTGCAAACGGGTTGTTGAAGGGCGAACGATGCACGACAAGCGCAATCTGTCGCGCCGATGACCTGTGACCGGCGGACGGCTTGAGTAGGTTTTCGTTCGCGTCCTTGTCAGAACCAGAACCGAAAGCCCACACCTTAGGCCGCGGCTGTTGCGTGCAGGTCGGACCTGGCAGTGTTGCATGCGGCACGTTGGTCGCCGTTTCGACGCCCGTGGGACGACTGCCCCGACTGTTCCTGCGTGCGGTCTG
The DNA here is from genome assembly GCA_031292665.1 of Mycobacterium sp. Classification (GTDB taxonomy): domain Bacteria; phylum Actinomycetota; class Actinomycetes; order Mycobacteriales; family Mycobacteriaceae; genus Mycobacterium. The sequence continues at coordinate 3,390 of JARLGR010000185.1, forward strand.
CTCGCGCGGTCTACGTGGAGTGGCTGCGCCATCGGTCTATGTCGTGGCACGCAAGCCCGACCAACTCCCGTCGCGCTCGAAGCAGCGCTAGCCTGGATTTTGCGCGGAACTTGCTGTGACACTGCGCTTTAATATGCGAAAGTGGCCTGTCCTGCAAGGAATAATGAGACTGCGGGGTTGGCACGGTCCCGAGCAACCAGCGTGCCGCTCGGCTGGGTCAGCGGGGCTCGCAGCCACCGCCGCACATACAGCAGAATCCAGCGCTAGTCCGGCGAAATATGATGGGCGACCGCCTTTTCCACCAGGTCATGGGGCACGGCGGGTACTGCACGGCCGGGCACTGTATGGCGTTGGTCTCGCCGATTGATTCCCGCCCCTACAACGGGGCCAGGTCAGCCTCGGTGTGGGCAAGGGAGAATCCGCTGTGGTACACGACGCCGGTCGCGGTGATGGCTGCGTCGCGATAGTAGTCACCAACAAAGATCGGGCTCACGGCCGACGCACACCCCCCGAACACCAACAACGCTGATACCACGACCACGAACCCGCGGCCGCACGAAGCCCAATGCAGCCTGATAGCCCCTAACCCAGTAAACCGGTCGACCGTCGAGGCTACCAGACTGAAATACTCGAAGTCTATGAATAGCTTTACAATCATCTGAAAAGTATGTAGAGTACGGCCCTACATATGGATTACCGGTTTCGTACGGTTTCGCCGTTTCAATCGCCACGGTTAGGAGAGAACAGTGCTGGGCGGTGTCACAGGCGTCGGTCGCGGTAATCCGGTGACTGGTGAGAGTGCCCATAACTTCGGCGCGATCAGCGCGCCGCCACACATCAGCACATCAGCCCACAAGGGGAGCGACGCGATGGTGTCCGATCTTCAGCGCACGCCTGAGCAGGTGCGCTAGCACTACGAGATCTAGAAGGCCCTCGCCGCACGCCTGCGCGCAGGCACCTCCGAGGAGCGTCGGCGCCTGTATGGCGAGCTGTACGACGAGCTTTACCACCGCGTGCCGGATCACCCGCAGCTCACACGCAAGCGCGCGCCCAGCGAGGCCGAGGATGACATCCGCCGGCAATGGCGCATGCTCAGGCGCTTCGTCGGTAAGGACACAACCTATCTGGAGGTGGGCCCGGGCGACTGCGGCCTGACCTTCCAGGTGGCCAAGCATGCGCGCAAAGCGATCGGCGTGGACGTTTCAGGCGAGATCACATCGTCGGACCGCCGGCCGCCGAACTTCGAGCTCGCCCTATCCGACGGCACTTCGATCCCGGTCCCGCAAGGTTCGGTCGACGTGGCCTACAGCAACCAACTGATGGAGCACCTGCATCCGGACGACGCGCGCACGCAGCTCGTCAACCTCGGGCGTGCGCTGCGCCCGGGCGGCATCTATGTCTGCATCACACCTAACCGGCTCACCGGACCGCACGACATCTCGCGCGGGTTCGATGATGTCGCTACCGGCTTCCACCTGCGCGAGTACACCAATGCTGAGCTGATCGAGCTGTTTCGCGACTGCGGCTTTGGTTCAGTGGCGGTCTACAGCACTGTTCGCGGACGCAGCTTCCGCATCCCGACCGGGCCGTTACTCGCGTTCGAGCGTTGGCTGCTGCGCCAGCCCGCGGCCAGGACCCGGGCGCTCATGGACCGCCCGCTGCTAGCGAAGGTGATCAACAACTGCCGCCTGGTGGCGGTCAAGGCCTGACGACGTCGTGACGGCCATGGCCGTCATGATGCGGCCGCTGCCATGGACGGCTACACACCGACAATTTCGCCTACCTCGGCGGCCGCACAATCGGCAACGGTGGCGGCGAGTACCTGCTGGTCGGACCGGGATGGCACGGCGAGAAACCCGACGGCATCAACGAGGTCACCAGGCCGACACCGATCTA
>JARLGR010000031.1 GCA_031292665.1 Mycobacterium sp.
CGCACTGGGCGAGCTCGGTTGCGGCGTGGTCGCGCGCGGCGCCGTCCACGCAGGCGGGCAGTTGGTGGTAGAAGCGGCGGATCACCGCGACGTGCTCGGCGCCGAGCGTGCCTTGCCGCTGGCGTGCGGCGGTGCCCGCCAGCACCGGCGCCAGCGGTTCTCCGGTGAGTCCGTGGCGGGGGCCGAGGTCGGCGGCGTGGTTGATACGCCGGGAGGCTTCGGCGCGGCTGATCAACGCCCAGTCGGCGATCGCATGCGCCAGTGTGCCGCCCAATTCTTCGGGCGTGGCCTGGCGGGCCAGGTTATTGATCAGCGGATGCTCGATGGCCGGGATCCGCCGTCGTACCTTCTCGCAACGCTCCAACAGCAGCAACTGGTCATAGGTGCTCAACGCATCGACGTTCAGCCCCAGCACCGCATCGACCGCGGCGTCCACGGCATCAAACGCCGCAGTGATCGCCTCCAGACCGACAACACCAGCAGCACCCATGACCCGAAACTAGCCACAGCCACCGACAAAAACGGGCGCGCGGAGACAGCTGAAGCCACAGTGACGCAAGTGGTTTGGTCAGAAATTCAACCCCGAGAACATCACCCGGTTCGGGTCGTACTTCTGCCGAACGGTCGTGAGCCGGGGCAGGTTCGTGCCGAAGTAGCGCGCCGCCGACGCGTCAGCCTCGAGGTAGTTGACGTATCCCCCGACCGAATACTGTTGCACCGCTTGGTGCGCGGAGGCGAGCCACTTGTTGGCGGCGGGCACCTCATTGCTGGCCGGCTCGACGTACCACTGCAATACGGCGGACTGGGTGCGCCACGGGAAGGCGGTGTCGCCGGCGGCCACATCACCGACCGCGCCGCCCAGCGGGTAGACGATGACCGAAGCCATCCCCGATCCGGATGCGGGCCACTCCCCGATCGCAGTGGCAATGGCATGAGCGGCAGCGGAATTCAGCGTGCCAATGACGTCGGATCCGGCCACGAAGGCCCGCGGCGAACTTGCCGTGCTGCCACCCGACAGGGACGTCATCAGGTCCATGTGGCTGAGCGTTTTGTTCTGGACCGAGCTGGGCGCCAAACCGATCGCGGACTTAATCGCGTCAACCACACCCGAGCCGCCGCCCGGCGGGCAGGTGGCGAGCGCACGGCAATTCGCCTGGGCCGAACCGACCGAGAGATCTACCATGCCCCAAGCGTTTCGGTCGGCCGTCGAGAGCCACGACTGCCAACCCGTGAGCACCTGCACCGCGGACGAAGGCGCGAAGTCGAGCCAGACGAGGTCGCTGTCCCCAGTGGCGAAGGTCGCGTAAGTCATCGAGGTGGTCACCCCGAAATTGCCGCCGCCGCCACCGCGAAGAGCCCAGAAGAGATCCGGATTATCGTTGGCGGACGCGGTGACCACGTCGCCGCTGGGCAACACCACCGTGGCCGACTGCAGCGCGTCGCACGTCAGGCCCGCGTGCCGGCAATCGGCTCCGATGCCACCGCCAAGCGCCAAACCCGCGATGCCGACCGTCGGGCCCTTGCCGGTGGGCATCGCCCGCCCGGCGGCGGCCAATGCCTGCTGTACCGCCTGCACATTGGTTGCGGGGGCAACCGTCACGTTGCCGCTGCCGGCGTCAAAGTTCGCCCCGCCGGGTAGCCCGCGCAAGTCGAGCACCATCGCACCGCTGGCGCTGGACGCGCCGACATACGAATGCCCACCGCCACGCGGAGCGATCTTGAGGTTGTTGGCCGTCGCGAAGGCGACAGCTTTCTGCACGTCAGACTGCGACGAAACAGCAACGATCGCAGCGGGATTCGAGCTGTTGTAGAAAGAATTGAAAACCTGTTTGCTCGTGGCGAATTGAGCGCCGTTAGCCGGCAGCAGCACATTGCCCCCGATGGAGGACGCCAGACCGCCCCAGCCGGTCCCCTGGTCCGCGGCCGCGCGGGTGGTTCCGAATACCGCGCCGGTCGCCACCACTGACATGGCGCCGCGAAGAAAGATCTGACGCGAGATTCCATGGTCCAGCGGACGGCTCTCATTCGTCGTCATGGCCCGGATTCTCACCCATTTCGCACCCGGATGTCTTGCGCCGCGGCCCGTGTCGGGTAACAGTGTGGCTTCGATCCGTCCGCCGTGGCCCAGCCCCCGTCTTCCCCTGAGCCGCCTAATAATCGATGTCGCGCGCACACGCCCCTTACAAAACGCTTATTGGGTAAACCTTTATCTCACCGTGTCGGAAACGTGACACTCGTAGACCAAAGTTCCATAGGTGATTCTGAGTGCGCCCAGTGCACTCCACGGCAGATGGGGAGGCTGGCATGAAGGCGCTGGCACGCACTCAACATTGGGTCTGGCTTTTTCGCCACCAGCCCCTGACCATTCGGCTGCTGGCGGGTGCCGCAGGCCTACTCACCGCGGCCGCCGCGTTCGCGGCGCCGGCCGAGGCAGACCCGGCCGACGACAACTTCATTGACGCGCTCAACCATGCCGGCATCGACTTCGGCGAGCCGGGCAACGCGATGTCCGTCGGCCAGTCCATCTGCCCGATGCTCGCCCGGCCGGGCGGCAACTTCGCCGCGGCCGCGGCCAGTGTCATCCACCGGGGCATGTCACCGCAGATGGCCCAGATGTTCACCACCATCGCCATTCAGATGTACTGCCCCGAGGAGATGGCGAATATAGCCAGCGGCAATCTGTCCGGCGGCCTGCCGCAGGTCCCGGGCATGCCGGCAGTTCCGGGCGTGCGGGGGATCCCGGGCATGCCGGCGATTCCGGGGATCTAGCGCGTGCCGAGCGGGTCGATGGTCGACGCGATATAGATCATCGCCGCCCCGACCGTCGCGGTCGTGACGAAATCGGTGCCTTTGCCGCGGACCACCAACAGGCCGGCCCGGTCTTCGGATAACAGCAATCGGAGTATCGCCGCGACGCCGACACCGATACCGATGAGCAGGGATCCGCGCCGCCAGAAATTGGCCGCCACCAACATGAAGGCCGCGGCAAATGTCAGCCCCACCAACAGGATTGGCCATTGGGCCCGCAGCACAGACCTGACACTCATGTGCGCTCGGCCAGCTCGACGACGTTGGTCAGCAGGAACGCACGGGTCAACGGGCCGACGCCACCGGGATTCGGGGACACGTGACCGGCCACGTCCCAGACGTCCGGATGCACGTCGCCGACGAGCCCGTTCTCCGTGCGACTGACACCCACGTCGACGATGGCGGCGCCGGGGCGCACCATGTCGGCGGTCAGCATGTGCGGTACCCCGACGGCCGCCACGACGATGTCCGCCTGCCGGGTGAATGCCGACAGGTCGCGAGTTCCTGTGTGGCACAACGTCACCGTGGCGTTCTCAGAGCGACGGGTCAGCAGCAGCCCCAACGGACGGCCGACCGTCACACCGCGACCGATGACGACGACGTGTGCGCCGGCGATGGGGATGCCGTAGCGCCGTAGCAGGTACACGATGCCGCGCGCGGTGCACGGCAGTGGCGCCGGAACGCTGAGCACCAGCCGACCCAGGTTAGTGGGGTGCAGTCCGTCGGCGTCCTTGGCGGGGTCCATGCGCTCCAGCGCCGCGTTCTCGTCCAGATGCTTGGGCAGCGGCAACTGCACGATGTAACCGGTGCAGTCGGGGTTGGCGTTGAGTTCGTCGATGGTTTCCTCGAGCTGGGCAGCGCTGATGTCGGCGGGCAGGTCGCGACGGATCGACGTGATCCCGACCTTGGCGCAGTCCGCGTGCTTGCCCCGGACGTATGCCTGCGACCCGGGGTCGTCGCCCACCAGGATGGTGCCGAGGCCGGGGGTGCGCCCGGATGCGGTCAGTGCGGCGACCCGTTCCTTGAGGTCGACGAAGATCTCGTCGCGGGTGGCCTTGCCGTCCAGCGTGATTGCGCCCACGCCTGACAGTCTGGCACGCCCTGCGCTTATACCGCTGTCGGCGACCCGCCGCGCCCGGCAGGGACACCTAGCAGCCGCGCTTGCGGTCGCCGCTAGGCTCCGGGGTATGTCCACCCCTCCGGACGTGCTCTCACCGGCCAAGCTCGGCCCGGTGACACTGCGTAACCGCACCATCAAGTCGGCGACCTTCGAGGCGCGCACCCCCAACGCGCTGGTGACCGACGACCTCATCGAGTTCCACCGACTGCCGGCCGCGGGCGGGGTCGGCATGACGACCGTCGCCTATTGCGCGGTCTCCCCCGGCGGCCGAACCGAGGGCAACGCACTCTGGATGCGCCCCGAGGCGGTGCCGGGGCTGCGCCGGCTCACCGACGCGATCCACGCGGAGGGCGCGGCGGTGAGCGCGCAGATCGGGCACGCCGGCCCGGTGGCGAACGCAAAGTCCAACAAGGCCACCGCGCTGGCGCCGGTGCGGTTCTTCAATCCGATCGGGATGCGGTTCGCCAAGAAGGCGACCCGCGACGACATCGACGACGCGATCGCCGCGCACGCCAACGCCGCCCTGCTGGCCATCGATGCCGGCTTCGATGCGGTCGAAATCCACCTGGGCCACAACTATTTGGCGAGCTCCTTCCTGTCCCCGCTGATCAACCGTCGCGACGACGAATTCGGCGGATCGCTGGAAAACCGGGCCAAGGTGGCCCGCGGCATTGTGACGGCCGTCCGCCGCGCCGTCGACATGCAGGGAGCAGGACGCGTGGCGGTGACCGCGAAGCTCAACATGTCCGACGGTGTCCGCGGCGGCATCAGCACCGAGGAGGCGCTGACCACCGCCAAGTGGCTGCAGGACGACGGCGGGCTGGACGCGATCGAGCTCACGGCGGGCAGCTCACTGGTCAACCCGATGTATCTGTTCCACGGCGACGCCCCGATCAAAGAGTTCGCCGGCGCTTTCAAGCCGCCGCTGAGCTGGGGCATGCGCATGACGGGCAAGAAATTCCTGCGCGAGTACCCCTACCGCGAGGCCTATCTGTTGCGCCACGCCAAGCTGTTCCGGGCCGAGCTGACAATGCCGCTGATTCTGCTCGGCGGCATCACGAACCGGGAGACGATGGACCTGGCGATGGCCGAGGGGTTCCAGTTCGTCGCGATGGGCCGGGCCCTGCTGGCCGAGCCGGACCTCATCAATCGGATCGCGGCCGACGGCGCCGCGCACACCGTGCATTCGGCGTGTACGCACTGCAACAAGTGCATGGCCACCATCTACACCCGCACCCAGTGCGTGGTCACCGGCGCGCCCGACGTCCTCGCCCGCTGACGATGCACGCCGGTACGGCGTGAGTGGCGGCAAGCAATCAGACGGAGCTCGCTGAAACGGCGAGGGGCCGCAGCGGGCAGTTGGTCCCACGGAAGTGGCGGTCCTACAAGCTACAGTTGTCACAATGACCGCAACAGCCCCGCCAGTGTTGACCGTCCGCTATGACGGGTCGGAGCGGACTTTCGCAGCAGGCCATGACGTGGTGGTCGGGCGCGACCTCCGGGCCGACATGCGCATCACTCACCCGCTGATTTCGCGCGCGCACCTGCTGCTGCGCTTCGACCAGGGCCGGTGGCTGGCGATCGACAACGGTTCGCTCAACGGGACTTTCGTCAACGGCCGGCGAGTCCCGGTGATCGACATCCATGACGGGCAGGCCGTCAATATCGGAAATCCCGACGGGCCCATGCTGAGGTTCGACGTCGGGCGGCACCAGGGCATGGCCGGGCGCCCGCCCGAAACCGAGTCGATGCGCCTCCCGGCCGGGGCGACCCAGTCCGCCGGCGCGTCGTGGTCGGCCGCACCCGCCGCCCCCCCCGC
>JARLGR010000032.1 GCA_031292665.1 Mycobacterium sp.
CGCACTGGGCGAGCTCGGTTGCGGCGTGGTCGCGCGCGGCGCCGTCCACGCAGGCGGGCAGTTGGTGGTAGAAGCGGCGGATCACCGCGACGTGCTCGGCGCCGAGCGTGCCTTGCCGCTGGCGTGCGGCGGTGCCCGCCAACACCGGCGCCAGCGGTTCCCCGGTCAGCCCGTGGCGGGGGCCGAGGTCGGCGGCGCGGTTGATGCGTCGGGAGGCTTCGGCGCGGCTGATCAACGCCCAGTCGGCGATCGCATGCGCCAGTGTGCCGCCCAACTCTTCGGGCGTGGCCTGGCGGGCCAGGTTATTGATCAGCGGATGCTCGATGGCCGGGATCCGCCGTCGCACCTTCTCGCAACGCTCCAACAGCAGCAACTGGTCATAGGTGCTCAACGCATCGACGTTCAGCCCCAGCACCGCATCGACCGCGGCGTCCACGGCATCAAACGCCGCAGTGATCGCCTCCAGACCGACAACACCGGCAGAACCCATGACCCGAAACTAGCCACAGCCACCGACAAAAACGGGCGCGCGGAGACAGCTGAAACGCGAGTGGCACAAGTGGTTTGAAGCGGGGGAGCTAGCTCCGTCGCGCCGCGGCCAATCTGCGTGCAAATTCCGGTGATTGAATGGAGGAAGCCTGCGGTCCGATTTCTGTGCGCATCGCGGATTCGTGCTGTTCGTTGTCCAGCGACCCCGGGCTGGCGGTGGCTCGCATAGTCGCCTTGGTCGCAAGAACCACCTCGCGCGGAGCGGCCGCCGGCCCCGCGGCCAGTTCCAGCGCCGCGGCGACGGGGTCATCCGCAACGCTGAGCGCCAGGCCATGGCGCACAGCGGATTCCGCGTCGAAGCGCATGCCGAACAACAGGGCCGCGCGGGCCACCTGCGGACCCACCGCGCGCTGCAGCATCCAGGTTGCACCCCCGCCGGGATGCAGCCCCAGCTTTTGAAAGCGTGCGTCGAACAACGCGCCCGGTCCGGCGATCCGGACGTCGGCGGCCAGCGCCAGGTTCAGTCCCGCGCCGACAGCCGCGCCATTGACCGCGGCGATGGTGGGCAGCCGGCAAGTGCCGACGGCCATGAACCCGTCGTAGATTCGCTGCAGACCCGTCTCCGCCGCCCCGCCGCCCGCGGCGCCCAGGGCGGCGAGATCGGCGCCGGCACAAAAGGCCTTGCCCGCCCCGGTGATCACCACGGCGTGCACGTCGCGATCGGCTTCGGCTTGCTCCACGGCCGCGCGCAGTCGCGCCGACATTTCGGCGGTCACCGCGTTGCGCCGGTCGGGGTCGTTCACCGTGATGAGCGCGACCCGGTTGTCGACGGCGTACAAGACGGGGTCGGGATGAGCCATGTGAAACCTCCGTCGATTTCGGTTTGCGAAGGGCTCCGAGCAAAACCCACGCAAGGGTCTTCGTGCTTGTTGTCACGGCCGTCAGGCGGCACCCGGCATTGACGCCGCTACGGCCACCATCGGCCCGCGGGTCAAATGTGTCGCGTGCGGGACGCGACTTACTGTAGTACCGCGCATGCTGGCCCACCCATCCAGAGTGCGGGTGCGCCAGCCGGTTCGTCGCCTTCCCTAGTCGGTGAACTCGATACGAACCGATACGGGAGTCGTTTCCAGCGCCTTGGCCACGTTCGCCCCCAGTCGTCCGAACTTGCGGCCGCGTGCGACGACATCGTCGTCTGGCCTGAATGTCGCTATTCCGGCGCGCCATCGACTCCCTTGTCGCACACGGATGTTCGGGTTGTCGACGATATTTCTGCCCCAACCGGAGCGGGTGCCATGTTGGCTGATCACCCACGCCCCGGTGTCGTCGAATTGCGCCGACACGGGGACGCGGCGTAGCTGGCCGGTCTTGCGGCCGATGGTCTCCAGTTCGGTGGCCATGGCGGTGCGCACGCCCAGTCTGCCCAACCCCTTCACCGCCGGATTGAGCAGATAGCGTCCGAGCGCACGTTCTCTGCGGAACTTTCGCAGCGTCTTGTGCTCGTTGGCGCTCGTCATGGTGTCTCCCGTGCTCGCAATGTGGTCGGCCCATTTGGTCGAAGAGGTTGAGCCCTGTCGGATAGGCTAGTAGACCGATTGGTATAGTTCAACCCTGAGGGTCGAGTTCAGACGAAATTGCGTGACCGACCCGGAAGCGCCCGGGCGAAGTGCCCGGTGGAGCCGGAAGGGGGCGAAAGGTGTCTGCGCGGGATGCTCTCATCGCCAGTGTCACCGGATTGGTGCGACGGCGGGGTATCGCCGGAACTGGCCTCAACGCGCTACTGGAAGACAGCGGAGTCGCCCGCAGGACGGTCTACCTGAATTTCCCCGGCGGCAAAGCGGAACTCGTTGCTGAGGCCACCCGCATCGCAGGCGAGGCGTTGACCACGGTGATCCGGTCAGCCGACGACGGGGGCGATCCCGCACTAGCGGTTCAGACTTTTATTGACGAATGGAAGGCGCAACTGAGCGCAACTCAAATGGAAGCAGGCTGCCCGATTGTCGCAGCCATCCTCGGCCGTTCTGAAGCGCCCGCGGCAGCCCAGGCGGCCTCCGACGCGGTCAG
>JARLGR010000186.1 GCA_031292665.1 Mycobacterium sp.
GCCGCCGCGTAATAACCGGAGCCCACGGGTGTCAGCTGCACCCCGATCGAGGAGATATTCACGATCGCGCCGCGGCGGCGCGCCCGCATGCCGGGCAGGACGGCCTTGATCATCGCGACGGTGCCGAAGAAGTGCGCCTCGAACAGCGCCCGGACGTCGGCGTCGTCGCCTTCCTCGATGGCGGCGCGATAGCCATAGCCGGCGTTGTTGACCAGCAGGTCCACGCCGCCAAACCGCTCGTCGGCCTGCCGCACGGCCGAGCTGACCTGCGCGGGGTCGGTGACGTCGAGGGCGACGGCGAGCACCCGCTGCGGCGCGGCCTCGGCGAGGCCTTTCACCTTCGCGACGTCGCGCGCGGTGACGATCGCGGTATGGCCGGCTCCGATGACGGTGTCAGCCAGCGCGCGGCCGAGCCCGGTCGAGCAGCCGGTGATGAGCCAGGTGGACATACGAGTTGTCTCCTTTCGGTGGAGGCGCAGGATGCACCGGGTCGAATCGCGCGCCTTTTCTGCGATCGCAGACGAACCGCGTCGTCGTGAACTATCGTCCATCTCAAGCATCGGGCACCGGCGAAGGGAACAGCATTGAGGACGCTAGAGGGCGTTCTGGCCAAGCATCCGTTCTTCGGCGGCATGGATCCGCGCTATTTGCCGTTGGTGCTCGGGTGCGCGGCAAACGTGCGCTTCATCTCGGGTGAGTTGATATTCCGGGAGGGCCAACCTGCTGATCACTTTTATCTCATTCGCGCCGGCAAAATCGCGCTCGAAACCCACGCTCCCGGTCGTGGCAGCTTGACGGTGCAGACGCTCGCAGACGGAGACATCCTCGGATGGTCGTGGTTGGTGCCGCCCTACAACTCGCGGTTCGATGCGCGCGCGGCTGAGTTGACGCGAGCCATCGCCTTCGACGGCAAGTGCCTGCGGGATAAGTGCGAAGAGGACCACGAGCTGGGCTACGACTTGCAGAAGCGCGTTATCGCCGTCCTCGGAGAGTATCTCGATGCGACGCGGTTCCGGCTGTTAGACATCTATGCGGATGCCATCGAATAGACACGTGGGCCGGCTCAGCCTTCGAATGCGGGGCCGTCGAAGCGATCGCGGGTGACGAACTCGGCGATCGGCCGGCGGCGCAGCCTGGTCAGCTGTCGCACCGGCTTGCCCAGGGGCACGATCGCCGCGACCGCATGCCGGTCCGGGACTCCCAGCAGTTCGCGGACTTGGTTTTCGGCGGCGATGGCCATGGTGGTGATGGTGCCGCCGAAGCCCTCGCTGCGGGCGGCCAGCAGTATGTTCCATACCAGCGGATACACCGACGCCCCGCCGGCGAGGCCGACGTGGTCCAGGTCCTGATCGAGTGCGGCAACCACGCCGAGGTCGACGGAGACGACGAGCACGACCGCCGCTTTCGCAATCGGCGCGACGAACGTGTCGGGGATTTCAGTGCTGTCGATGACGTCCCGCGGCACGCCGCTGGGGTGCACCGAATTCCAAGGGTTTTCGCCCGCCTGCAGTTGGGCGAAGTAGCGCCGTGCGGCCGGAGCGCCGAGTTCGGCGAGCCGGCGGCGGACGCCAGCGTCACGGACCACGGTGATGTGGGCCCCTTGTCGGTTGCCACCGCTGGGGGCGAACCGTGCGTTGTCGAAGATGCGCGACAGCACGTCGTCGGGCAACGGGTCGTCGGTGAACTCGCGCGCGGCGAAAGTCGTTCGCATGACGTCGTAGAGATCCATGGCCGCCTCAGGCATTCGCGGACACGCCGCGCTCCAGGCGGAAGGTGCGCTTGAAGCCGGCCGGCCGCGTGGTCAGGGTCACTTCCACCGCGCCGCTGGGGGCGATGACGTAGCGCTCCTCGACGTCGGGTCCGTCCCGCCCGTCTTTCCAGCGGCCGACCGGCTGACGCCCGAGGTCGTCGCGGTCATGGAGGGCGGGGTCGAACGGGAACAGGACCGGATCGTAGGGCGTCACGTCCCCGTCGGGGCGGCCGTTGACCAGCCGGCTGCACTCCACGAACCGGAAGTGTCCGATGTTGTGCGCCGCCCGGTAGGTCCGCTTGACCACCAGCGGCGTCTGCCCGTCGGGGGGCAGCGAGACGTCCTTGCAGACGATCGGGTCGAAGACGACGCCGGCGCCGGCCTCCGCCTCGCGGAAGACCCCGAAGTTGCGCGAGAAGCGTTCGGACAACGCGAAACCGGCCTCCTTGTCGAGGAAGGCGGCGAGTCCGATGGCCGTGGCCGCGAAGGGGTGCGGGGAGCGTTTGACGCGCTTGTCGCCGAAGGTGGTGCGCAGCATCCGGGACACCAGGGGATAGCTGCCGGCCCCGCCCACCACGTAGATGCCCGCGATCTCCGACCATGCCACGTCCTTGCCGCCCGGGGCCGGGCTGTGCAGGACGCGGTTCAACAACGCCATCGTCTTGTCGACGAGCGGCGCGCATACCGCGTAGAAGTCGTCGATGGGGCAGGAGAACGGCGGCCGGTCCACCGCCGAGAGGTCCACCAGAAAGCGGCGCGTCTGCGGCCCGACGGCCTCCTTCCGCGCGGCGCACTCCTCTCTGAGCACCTCGCGCGTCGCGGCGTCCACTTCGTTCAGCTTCGAGCGGGTCAGGACGAGTTCGAGGATCGCCTCGTCGAAGTCGTCACCGCCCAGGCGTTGGATGCCCTCGCTGATGACGACCTCGTTCGCGTGCCCGGTCATCTTCAGCAGCGACGCGTCGAACGTGCCCCCGCCGAGGTCGTAGATGACCACGTACTCGCGCTTGGCGGTGATGGTGGAGCGGTATCGATGGGCGTATTCCAGGCTGGCGGCGGACGGCTCGTTCAGCAGCGCGGCGACATGGAAACCCGCCCCCACGAAGGCATCCAACGTGAGCAGGCGCTGGGCGCTCGAGGCGTTGGCGGGCACGCTGATCGCGGCCTCGATGGGCTCGCCGGGCGCCAGGCTGGCGTTCGATCGGCGCGCGAGGTCGCTGCGGAGCTGGGCCAGGAAGCCGGTGAGAAGGTCGGACAAGCGACGGTTGCGTCCGGCGAGGTTGACCTCGGTCTGCGGTCCGGCGTCGTTGAGGAGACGCTTGAACGATCGCAGCGTGGACCAGCCCGGCTCGTGGCGGACGGCGGCGGCGTCCGCCCCGAAGCGCAGCTCCCCGGCGCTGTTGGCGGCGATGATCGAGGGCCACGCGTCGATGCCGTCGAAGGACAGGACGGGGTAGTTGCCGCGGTCGACGGCCGCAACGACGGTGTGGGTGGTGCCGAAGTCGATACCGACTCTCATCGCGCAATCTTAGGACCGCGCCGGCGCGTTCGGCACGCCCTTTCTGTCCGGCGCGTCCCACTGCTTTTGCAAGGCTCGCTCCGCGGAGGTGGGAACAAGACCCGACGGCGCGAACCGTCTCGACGGCACCGGCGCGTCCTCGGTCAGCGGACGGCCGCCGCCGCGAATCGCCCTGTAGCAAACGACGATTCCGGCGGCCACCACGATGACGACGACCATGGCGAACAGGATCGACAGGGTGCCCTGGACGAAGGTGTTCCTGATGACGTCGTGCATCTGGTGCGTGTTCTTGGCCGAGCCGAACGCCGTCTTGCCCGCGCGTTCGGCCGCCGCGTACTGCGCGTGCTGGGTCCAGTAGCCGACTGCCGGGTCCGCGGAGAAGATCTTCTGCCACGACGCCGTCAGGGTGACCGTCAGGTCCCACAGCAGCGGAACACCGGGAATCCACGCCCACCTCAGCAGGCCCTTCTTGACGACGACCACGGCGATGACGGTCAGCGCGATGGCCGCGAGCAGCTGGTTGGCGATGCCGAACAGCGGAAACAGCGTATTGACGCCGCCCAGCGGGTCGGTCACGCCCATCAGCAGGATGCTGCCCCACGCCGCGACCACGGCCAGACCGCAAATCCACACGCCGACGCGCGAACTGGGGTCCCGCAGCCTTTCCAACGGGCGGCCCAGGTTGCCCAGCGCGTCGGAGAGCATGAAGCGCGCGACGCGAGTGCCGGCATCGACGGCGGTGAGGATGAACAGCGCCTCGAACATGACGGCGAAGTGGTACCAGAACGCCCTGAGACCGGGGCCGCCGAACGCCCGCTGCAGCACCTCGGACATGCCGAACGCCAGCGTCGGCGCTCCGCCGGTGCGCGAGACGATCGACTTCTCGCCGACGCTTTGGGCTGCCTGGGTGATGTGGTCGGCGGTCGCCGGCGCGCCGGAGAGGCCGAGCCCGTTGACGTAGTGCGCGGCGGTGGCCGCCGTGCCGCCGGTCCGCGCGGCGGGCGCGTTGAGCGTGAAGTACAGGTGCTGGTCGAGGATCGCCGCGGTGATGAGCGCCATCACCGCCACGAAGGACTCGGTCAGCATGCCGCCGTAGCCGATCAGCCGCATCTGGCTTTCCTTCTCCAGCATCTTCGGCGTCGTCCCGGACGAGATCAGCGCGTGGAATCCGGACAGCGCGCCGCAGGCGATGGTGACGAACAGGAAGGGGAACAACGAACCGGGAAACACCGGTCCGTCGCCGGCGGCGGCGAACCGGGAGACCGCGGGAGCCGCAATGATCGGACGGGCCAGGCAGATGCCGACCGCCAGCAAGGCGATGGCGCCGACCTTCATGAACGTCGAGAGGTAGTCGCGCGGCGCGAGCAGCAACCACACCGGCAGCACCGATGCCGCGAAACCGTAGCCGATGATCAACCAGGACACGGTTACCGGTGGCAGGGTGAACCAGCTTGCACCCCAGTGTGTTTGGCCGACCCAGTTGCCTGCGGCGACGGCGAGCAGCAGCAGAGTCACGCCGATCAGCGACACTTCCGCCACCCGGCCCGGCCGAAGGAATCGCAGGTAGCAACCCATGAAGACGGCGATGGGGACGGTCATGGCGATCGAGAACACCCCCCAGGGGCTCTGCTCCAGCGCCCGTACGACCACCAGCGCCAGCACCGCGATGAGGATCACCATGATCACGAGCGTCCCGATGAGCGCGGCCGCCCCTCCGGCGGCGCCGAGTTCGTCGCGGGCCATCTGGCCCAGGGAGCGGCCCCGGCGGCGGGTGGAAAGCCACAACACCAGGTAGTCCTGTACGCCGCCGGCGAGCACCGCGCCGACCACGATCCAGATGGTGCACGGCAGATAGCCCATCTGGGCGGCCAGGACCGGGCCGACGAGTGGCCCCGCCCCTGCGATGGCGGCAAAGTGGTGACCGAACACCACGCGCCGGTCGGTCGGCAGGTAGTCGGTGCCGTTGTCGAGGACCTCGGCCGGCGTGGCGTGGTCGTCGCGCGGGCGAACGACCTTCATCTCGATCAACCGGGCGTAGAACCGGAACCCGATGACGTAGGTGCAGATCGCGGCGACCACCAGCCACACCGCGTTGACCGCCTCGCCGCGAGCGAACGCGATGATGGCCCAGGCGGCGGCACCGATCACGGCGATGATCCCGAAGATGACCCGGTGCCGGAGGGAGATGGGGGAGCGGTCGATGATCGCGACGGGCGGCAGGCTGTCGTCGGTCCGGATGTAGGTGATGTCGCCCATCGGCGCCTCCCTTCGTGTGCGCGAGTGTGAATGTACCGACGCCTGACCGGCGTGTCGCGTCGTGAGGTTCACTCTCGCGCGCCCGGTCAGTACATTGCGCGCACCGCGTCGATCGTGTCGGCGTCGGCCGGGCTCTTGTCGTCTCGGTAGCGCACCACGCGGGCGAACCGCAACGCCAGTCCGCCCGGGTAGCGCGACGATTTCTGCACGCCGTCCAGGGCCACCTCGACCACCTGCTCCGGTCGGAGGTGGACCACGTAAGCGTCGGTCGGTCCGACGGCCAGTTCGGTGAACCGGGCCGTCTGCCAGTCGAGCATGGCGTCGGTCATGCCCTTGAAAGTCTTTCCCACCATGACGAATTCACCGGTGACCGGATCGCGCGCGCCCAGGTGAATATTGGACAGTTTCCCGCGGCGCCGCCCCGATCCCCACTCCACGGCCAGCACCACCAGGTCCAGCGTGTGCACCGGCTTGACCTTCAGCCAACCCGCCCCGCGACGTCCGGCCTGATAGGGCGCGTCCGGCGCCTTGGCCATCACCCCTTCGTGTCCGGCGGCCAGCGTCGTGTCCAGAAAACCCTCCGCCTCGGCGGGGTCGGACGTGACCAGCCGATCGACCCGGTGGTCGGCTGGCACCAGCGCGTCCAGGGCAGCCAGCCGATCGCTCGTCGGCGCGTCAAGCAGGTCGATGCCGTCGCAGTGCAGAACATCGAAGAAGAACACCGACAGGGGCCGGGCCGCGCGGGCGGCGGCCACATCGACGGATCGCCCGAACCGCGAAGCGGTGACCTGGAATCGGTGCGGCCGCCGATCGGGTCGCAGCGCGATCGCCTCGCCGTCGGCAATCAGGTCGTCGACCGGGAGCCCCAGCGTCGCCTCCACCACCTCGGGCAACCGGGCGGTGACGTCATCCAGGCTGCGGGTGTAGACGGTGACGTCGTCGCCGGCCCGGTGGACCTGCACCCTCGCACCGTCCAGCTTCGCCTCGAAAATGGCTGCGCCGCCGTGGCGTTGGAGCGCATCGGACACGCCGGCCGCGGTCTGTGCCAGCATCGGCCCGACCGGCCGGCCCACCCGCAGTGTGAACGCGTCCAGCGCCGTCGTTCCCCCGGATAGCGAGGTGCCCAGACTTGCCGCAGCCACCGCCGGCAGGTCCCCACCCAGCATCGCGGCGCGCTGCACCACGGCGGCCGGAATTCCGGCGGCCTTGGCCACAGCGTCGGCCATGATGCCGGCCAGCGCACCCTGGCGAAGCTCGCCGCCCAGCAGTCGCAGGAGAAAGGTCTGCTCCGTTTCGGTGGCGGCGGCGAACAGCCCCGCCAGGAGTTCGGCGCGCCGGGCCTGCGACCCTGCGCCGGAAACGGCGCCGATGTCGGCGAAGGCGGCGTCGACCCCGGTGACCGTCAGCACCGGATTGCGCGCCGGTGGCGGGCGCGACCGCAGCGAGGCCCAGCCGACCCCTATCTGGCGTTGGCGCAGCTCACCCGACAGCCACGACACGATGATCGGGACCGATTCCGGTTCGGCCGCGGCGCGGCGTAACAGGTCGGCGATGTGGGCGACCTTGGCCAGGCGCGACGAGGTGCCGCCCACGTCGAGCGACGTGGCCGCCACGTCGAGAAGGAGCACGTAGATCAGCTTGGCATGGCTCGCCGACAGCCGTCGGCGACGGACACGCTAGCGTGCCTACGTAACGTTACAAATTGCAAGGATTCTGACAAGCCAAAAGGAGAGGTCTGGATGGAGATCAACGGGAAGAAGGCCGTCGTCATCGGCGGCGCGTCGGGGATGGGTCGTGCCACCGCCGAACTACTGGCCCAACGCGGCGCCGACGTCGCGGTGCTGGACCGGGAGAACTCCGACGGCAAGACCGTTGCGCAGGGAATCGGCGGCGCGTTCTATCCGGTCGACGTCACCGACTTCACGGGCACCGAGGAGACCCTGCAGACGGCGGTCGACAAGCTCGGTGGCCTGCATGTCGTGGTGACCACCGCGGGCGGCGGCATCGCCAAGCGCACCCTGACCAAGACTGGCCCGCACGATCTCGAATCCTTCCGTTCGGTCGTCGACCTCAACCTCATCGCCACCTTCAACATCAGCCGGCTGGCGGCCGCGCACATGGCCAGGAACGAGCCCGAGGATGAGGAGCGCGGCGTCATCATCAACACCGCGTCGATTGCCGCTTTCGAGGGACAGATCGGCCAGATCGCCTATACGGCCGCCAAGGCCGGGATCGCCGGCATGTGCCTGACCATGGCCCGCGACCTGGGCTCTGTGGGGATCCGGGTGCTGGCCATCGCGCCGAGCCTGTTCCTGACGGGGATCACCTCGATGGTTCCCGACGAGATGGCGGCCGCGCTGACCAGGGACGCCGCGTTCCCGAAGCGGATGGGCCGGCCCATCGAGTACGCGAAGCTGGCAGCGGCCATCGTCGACAACCCGATGCTCAACGGCCAGTGCATCCGGCTCGACGCCGGGCAGCGGTTCGCGCCGAAGTAGGGACCCCCGCGGACGCCCGCCCGGCATTAAGTACACTCTTTAGGCAGCCGCCCCGCTCCCCCTCGGAGCGGGGCAGGCGGTCAGCCCAGACTGCAGCGCGAGGAGGCCCTTGTGGGTATCGCACTGACCGACGACCATCGCGAACTCGCCCAGGTGGCCCGCTCTTTCCTGACCTCGCAGAAGGCGCGCTGGGCGGCGCGGTCGCTCCTCGACGCCCCCGACGAGGCGCGGCCCGGCTTCTGGCAGAACCTGGTCGAGCTCGGTTGGCTGGGTCTGCACATCGACGAGGAGCACGGCGGTTCGGGCTATGGGTTGCCCGAACTCGTGGTGGTGGTCGAGGAGCTCGGCCGCGCGGTGGCGCCCGGCCCGTTCGTACCGACCGTGATCGCGTCGGCGGTGATCGCCAAAGACGGTACCGCGGAACAGAAGTCGCGAATGCTGCCGGGACTCACCGACGGAACGGTCACCGCGGGTGTCGGCCTGGACGGCGGCGTACAGGTCGAAGATGGGGTCGCCGCCGGTGAGGCCGGGATCGTGCTCGGCGCCGGGCTCGCCGACCTGCTGATGATGGCCGCCGGCGATGACATCCTGCTGCTGGAATCCGGCCGCGCCGGTGTGTCGGTCGAGGTGCCGGAGAACTTCGACCCGACCCGGCGTTCCGGGCGCGTCCGCCTGCAGGGGGTGCGCGTCTCCGCCGACGACATCATGCCGGGGGCAAGGGAATCGGCGCTGGCCCGGGCGCGGACGTTGCTGGCCGCCGAGGCGGTGGGCGGGGCGTCCGACTGCGTGGACTCCGCCGTCGAGTACGCCAAGGTGCGCCAGCAGTTCGGTCGTACCATCGCGACATTCCAAGCGGTGAAACACCATTGCGCGAACATGCTGGTGGCCGCCGAGTCGGGGGTCGCCGCGGTATGGGATGCCTCGCGCGCGGCTTCCGAGGATGAGGAGCAGTTCCGCCTGGCCGCCGCCGTGGCCGCGGCGCTGGCGTTGCCGGCCTATGCGCGCAACGCCGAACTCAACATCCAGGTCCACGGCGGCATCGGCTTCACCTGGGAGCACGACGCTCACCTGCACCTGCGACGGGCGCTGGTGCTCGCGGCGCTGTTCGGCGGTGACACGCCGGCCCGGGACATCTACGACCGCACGGTCGCCGGCGTCACCCGGGAAAACAGCCTGGACCTGCCGCCCGAGGCCGAGGAACTGCGCACCCGCGTGCGCGCCGACGCCGCCGAGATCGCCCCGTTGGACAAAAAGGCCCAGCGCGACAAGCTGATCGAGACCGGCTACGTGATGCCGCACTGGCCGAAGCCGTGGGGCCGCGCGGCCGATGCCGTCGAGCAGCTGGTGATCGAGGAAGAATTCCGCGCGGCGGGCATCAAGCGCCCCGACTACTCGATCACCGGATGGGTGATCCTGACCCTGATCCAGCACGGAACCGATTGGCAGATCGAGAGATTCGTGGAGAAGGCGCTGCGCCAGGACGAGATCTGGTGCCAGCTGTTCTCCGAGCCCGAGGCCGGCTCGGACGCCGCCTCCGTCAAGACCCGCGCCACCCGGGTAGAGGGCGGTTGGAAGATCAGCGGACAGAAGGTGTGGACCAGCGGGGCGCAGTACTGCAGCCGCGGCCTGGCCACCGTGCGCACCGACCCGGACGCCCCCAAGCACGCCGGGATCACCACCGTGATCATCGACATGAAGGGCCCCGGGGTCGAGGTGCGGCCGCTGCGGCAAATCACCGGCGGCTCGGAATTCAATGAGGTGTTCTTCAACGACGTCTTCGTTCCCGACGAGGACGTCGTCGGCGCCCCCAACTCGGGATGGACGGTGGCGCGGGCGACGCTGGGCAACGAGCGGGTCAGCATCGGCGGTAGCGGGTCGTTCTACGAGGGCCTGGCAGCGCAACTCGTCGAGTTGGCCCGGAAGAATCGGGATCGATTGGCGGGCGCGGAAATCCGGGTCGGGTACTACCTCGCCGAGGATCATGCGCTGCGGCTGTTGAATCTGCGCCGCGCCGCCCGCAGCGTCGAGGGAGCGGGCCCGGGTCCGGAAGGCAACGTCACCAAACTGAAATTGGCCGATCACATGATCGAGGGCGGCGCGATCACCGCCGCGCTGCAGGGACCGGAAGTTGCGCTGCTCGACGGCCCCGGCGGGCTGGCCGGCCGGATGATGATGGGCGCCCGCGGCATGGCGATCGCCGGCGGCACCTCGGAGGTGACCCGCAACCAGATCGCCGAGCGGATTCTCGGCATGCCGCGCGACCCGCTGATCAACTAGACCGGCCGTTATCGCCGCGAGCGTGCGTGTTTGTGCTCTGACACGCCGTACGGGCCCGCATTCCGCGCACGCTCGTCCCGTGTGAGATTAAGCCGGCGCGAACTGCGGGGCTCCGGCGCTGCCGCGCTCCGGACGGATACCGAGGGCCATCCCGCAGGTCACCGACTCCGGTTCGCAGTCAATGATATTCGCGGCAACCCGCAGCCCGCTCTGCTCGGCGAGTTCCACGAGTGCGATGACGTAGGGGACCGGGATCTCCGGGTTGTACGGGTGGTGGTTGACCGTGTAGGTGAACACCGTGCCGCGCCCGGAAACCGGACGCGCGACCAGCGGGCCGCCGCAGTCGCGGCACTGGCCGGCCGGCGGATGCACCCAGCGCGCGCATTCGTAACAGTGCTCGATAAGCAACTCGGGCGTCGGCTCGGCTGGCACGAGCAATACAGTACACTCTATTGATTCTCGGCGAGCGCCGGGTTTTTTGGACGGGCGGGTGTCTATGACCCTTTTCGAAAAGGACGCGATTCTGTCCGGCGTCGGCATATCGCGGATCGGCCGCCGCACCGGCATTCCTGGCCTGCAACTGACCATGGAGGCGGTGCGCGCCGCCATCGACGACGCGGGCCTGGCCGCGGGTGACATCGACGGCATTGCGACGCTGGGCGACACGCCGGCCCAGGAGGTCAACGCCGAACTGCGCATCGACGCGGCGGACTGCGGGTCGGGGTTCGGGACCGGCGGCTTGCTGAGCCCGGTCATGTCGGCCTGCCGCGCGGTCGCCGAAAGTCGCGCACGGCATGTGGTGGTGTACCGGACGATACAGATGTTGGGCGGCACCGTGCCGGTGAAAAAGGAAGAGAACGCGACCGCCCCGCCGCTTGCGCGCATGTTCGAGACACCCGCGGGCGAGCCGCGCCCGGCCGTCGGCGCGATGGACGACGTCAACGATCTGGTTGCGGCGCATGCGTATTCGGCCGCGAACTGGCTGGCGCTGAACTGCCGCCGCCACATGGAGCTCTACGGCACCACCAAAGAACAACTGGGCTGGGTGGCCCTCAACGGCAGGCGTAACGCCGCGCTGAATCCCCTTGCCGTGTACCGCGACCCGATGACGATGGCCGACTATCTCGGCGCGCGGCTGGTGTCGACACCATTCGGGTTGCTGGACTGCGACGTGCCGATCGACGGCTCGATCGCGGTGGTGGTATCGCACGCCGAGTATTCCGGTGACTGTCCGCACCGGGCGGTGGCGGTCGAGGCGATCGGCGGGTCCGACGGCGCGGGTGGCTGGTTTCACCGTGACGACTATCCCAAGATGGCGATGTCGGATGCGGCGGCACAGATGTGGTCGCGGACCGACCTTAAGCCCGCTGATCTCGGCGTGGCCGAGTTGTACGACGGCTTCACATTTCTCACCGTTGCGTGGCTGGAAGCCCTCGGCATATGCCCCGACGGCGAGGGCGGGCCGTTCGTCGAGGGCGGCGCGCGCATCGCCCGCGACGGCGAACTGCCGCTGAACACCTATGGCGGGCAACTCTCGGCCGGTCGTATGCACGGATACTGGGCGCTGCACGAGGGGTGCCTGCAGCTGCGCGGCGACGCGGGGGAGCGGCAGGTGTCCGATCGCCCGCAGGTCGGCGTCGTCTCCGTGGGCGGGGGGCCCGTCGCGGGCTGCATGCTGCTCACATGTTGAGACTGGCTGGCGCAGAAGGTAATTGAGTCTTCGATGAGCACTCAGCCGGAGGCCGGCCGAGCGAACACACTGGCTTCGACGATTGCCCGCCACATCGAGGCGGACATCGTGCGGCGGGGCTGGACCGTCGGCGAATCGCTGGGTTCGGAAAGTGCTCTGCAACAACGCTATGGCGTGAGCCGATCGGTGCTGCGCGAGGCCGTCCGCCTCGTGGAGCACGACCAGGTCGCCCGGATGCGGCGCGGACCGCGCGGCGGGCTGCTGATCTGCGAGCCCGATGCGGGTCCCGCCACCCGCGCCGTCGTCATCTATCTCGAGTACCTGGGCATCACCCTGGCCGACTTGCTCAACGCGCGCCTGGTCCTCGAGCCCCTGGCGGCCTCGCTTGCCGCGGAGCGGATCGACGAAGCCGGCATCGACCGGCTGCGAGCGGTGCTGCGGGCAGAGGAGCACTGGCGGCCGGGTTTACCGGCGCCGCGCGACGAGTTCCACATCGCGTTAGCCCAGCAGGCGAAAAACCCGGTCCTGCAGCTGTTTATCGACATCTCGATGCGGCTTACCAAGAGATACGCGCTGCAGTCGCGGGCAGACTCGGCGACCGAGGCCATCGAGGCGGTCGACCTGATGCACAGCGACCACACCGAAATGCTCGCAGCGGTTACCGCGGGAGATGCGGCGCGGGCCGAGACGCTGAGTCAGCGACACGTCGAAGGCGTGACCGCCTGGCTGCAGGAGCACCATCGGGGCAGCCGGGCACGCGGGCAGCGTGCGCCGCGGCGCCTCGACATCGACGCGCCCCGCGGCAAACTCGCCGAGATGCTGGCTGCCACCATCGGCGACGACATTGCCGCCGGCGGGTGGCAGGTCGGTTCGGTGTTCGGGACGGAGACGGCATTGCTGGAGCGATACCGGGTCGGCCGCGCGGTACTACGGGAAGCGGTGCGGCTGCTGGAGCACCATGCGATCGCCCACATGCGTCGCGGGCCGGGTGGCGGGCTGGTCGTCACCACACCCGAGGCCCAGGCCAGCATCGACACCATCGCCTTGTACCTGCAGTACCGCGGGCCGAGTCGCGAGGATCTGCGCTGCGTCCGCGACGCTATCGAAATCGACAACGTCGCCAAGGTCGTCAAGCGGCGCGGCGAACCCGAGGTGGCGGCCTTCCTCAGGACCGATCGGTCTGTCCTCGACGAGTTCCGGTTCCACCTCGGCCTCGCGCAACTGGCCGGCAACGGGCTTCTGGACCTGTTCTTGCGGATCATCGTCGAGCTGTTCCGCCGGCACTGGACCAGCACCGGGCAGGCGCCGCCCACCCGGGACGACGTGGTGGCCGTCGAGCGTGCGCACGCACGAATCGTGGAGGCGATCGAGGCGGGCGACGACAGCCTGGCCCGCCATCGGCTCCGTCGTCACCTGGATGCGGCCGCCTCCTGGTTTCTGTAGCAGTCCTGGGGCGCTGTTCGGGTGGCAGCGTAAGCGCTGTCACGCGTATAGCGGAGGCGACTCGCGGGTATGGGGAGGGGGACGGGACGCGGCCGGTCCGGCAGGGGTTGACATTGGAGTTCGAGAGTGAGGGGGCCTTTATGACCGCGGGCACCCGAACTGAGGGGCCCGGGTTCGTTCACTGCGCCCTCCTCTACCACTCCCAGCAGGAATACCTGGACTTCGTGCAACGCTTCGTCGCCGACGGGCTGGCGATGGACGAGGCAGTTCTGATCGCGGTGCCCGGCGACGAGTTGTCGTTGCTGCACGACGCCCTGCACAGCGGGGGCGACGAGCTACCGCCCGAAGTGCGCATGGCCGACATCACCGACGTCGCCCGCAACCCCGGCCGGTTCATGGCCGTGGAGGGTTCCTTCGCCGACGAACACCCCGATCGCCGGGTGCGGATTGTCAGCCAACTCGCCTGGCCGGGCCGCACCCACGACGAGTTCGTCGCGTGCGTCGAGCACGAGGCGCTGGTCAACAGAGCACTCGAGGGTTATCAGGCGACCGGCGTGTGCCTCTACGATGCGAACCGACTGGGCGATGACGTGCTGACCGACGCCCGCGCGACCCACCCCTTGCTGTGGAGCCGCGGTCGCCTGCACCACAACGGCGAGTACGCCCCGGACGACGTGCTGCAACGCTACAACCAGCCGTTACCGGAGAATCCGGGGGCCGTCACCTACATGGTCCGCGGGTCGGCCGACCTCAGCCCCGCGCGGTCTTTTGCCGTCAAGTACGCCGGCTGGGTCGGGCTGTCGCGGGACGGGATCGAGGATCTGCAACTGATCGCCAACGAGTTGGCCACCAACAGCCTGATGCATACGGACGGCGCCTGCCGGCTCGCCTTCTGGCGAGACGACGACCATCTGGTATGTGAGGCACGCGACACCGGACGCCTTGGCGATCGGCTGGTCGGCCGGCTTGACCCGGGCCCAAGCGGCCCCGCGAGCCGGGGCCTGTTCCTGGTCAATGCCCTATCCGACCTGGTGCGGACTCGCACCACGGCGACCGGTACGACGATTCAGGCCTACCTCCGGGTGGATCCGTCGCCACGCAAGCCAACGGATGACGGTGACCGGAGCTCGTCAGCGGGAACTATTGCGGCAACCAACGCGGCAACCACCGTTAGAGCCAACCGTGTCCTGCCGTTGGTCTTCTCGCTCAAGGGCCGTGCTTGCCCCTGATGCTCGAGCGCTCCGCTCGCGGACCCGGGCTCGACGTTGCTACGCAATGTCGTTGTGCACGAACCGAACTTGCATTGCCGGCGCGCGGCGTCTACTGTCGGCGCGCGTGCGTCTTCTCGAGCGTGCCGCAGTAGCCAGCACCCGCAGCGGGGTCTGATCCAGACCGACCCCCCGCTGCGGGTCGGAAGCTACTGCCGTCGGTCGCTCCTGCTGATCAGAGAAGACCGACATGATGCCTTTCTCCAAACCTCTTGCCGCTCCGGATTCACACGCCTCCGATGTTCCGGCGCGTCAATCGGTCGCCAGCGCGTGGTTTAGCCATCACTTCGGCACGGCATTGCCGCGCGGCTTGCGGGAGCAGGCAGACGGAAGTTCGTGGGAGAGCTTCGCAGCCACCTATGGTCACTCCGCCGGCCCACTTCGGCTAGGCCACTGGGAGTGCACGGACGCCGACAGGCCCGCGGGCCGGATCGGTCCGCAGGCCCGTAACTTCCGGGCCGTCATCGCCGTCGGCGACCGCATCGGCACCTCGACCGCTGCCGCCGGCGGGCCGGTCGCCGCCCTCACGGCGATGCTGCACGAGCGTGGATTCACGGTGGAAACACTGGGGTTCCACCAGATCCAATCAGCCGGGCGCACAGCCACTTTCATCCTGGGCGGCAACGGGACCCGCGCTGAATGGGCGATGGGGCTGGCGGAGGACCCGACGCAGTCGGCGCTACGCGCGGTGATCGCATGCGCTAACCGGCTGGCTTCGGTTGCCTGAAGTTCGAGCGCCGAGAGCGCTAGCGCCGATATCCGCGTAGGTCAACGACCGTCGAAGGCTCAGAGCGGGCGCAGCACAATCGGCATGCCGTCCTTCGGCACCGGCATGCCGCCGTAGTCCCACACGGCCCGGTATCCCGGCCGGGGCAGTTCGAGCCGGTACTTGCGCAGCAGGCGGTGCAGGATCGTCTTGATCTCCAGCGTCCCGAACACCGACCCGATGCACTTATGCGCTCCGCCGCCGAACGGCGCGAACGCGTAGCGGTGCCGTTTGTGCTCGTTGCGCGGCTCGGTGAAACGGGCCGGGTCGAACGTCATTGGGTCCGTCCATAATTCCGGCAGCCGGTGATTCAGCCCGGGATAGGCGATGACGTTGGTGCCCTCGGGAATGTAGTAGCCCAGCAGTTCGGTGTCGCGGACCGTCCGGCGCATCGCCCACTGGACGGGTGTGACCAACCGGATCGACTCGTTCATCACCAAGTCGAGCGATTCCAGCTTTTCCAGCGATTCGATGTCGAGCGGCCCGTCGCCGAGCCGGTTCGATTCGTCGCGGCAGCGCTCCTGCCATTCCCGGTTTCCGGCCAGGTGGTAGATCATCGTCGTCGCGGTGGACGTCGACGTGTCGTGCGCGGCCATCATCAAAAAAATCATGTGGTTGACGATGTCCTCGTCGCTGAACTTGTTGCCGTCCTCGTCTTCGCTTTGGCACAACACGGACAACAGGTCGCTGCCGTCCTGCCCGCGTTGTTCATTGACGCGCGCGCGGAAGTAGTTCTCCAGCAGTTCACGCGCCTTCAGCCCCCGCCACCAGGTGAACGGCGGAACGCTGCTGCGGATGATCGCGTTTCCCGCGCGCGTCGTGACCGCGAACGCGGTGTTCACCTTGGTCACCAGCTCGTGGTCGGTGCCCGGCTCATGGCCCATGAACACCATCGAGGCGATGTTGAGGGTGAGCTCCTTCATCGCCGGATGAAGTAGGAAGCGTGCGTCGTTGACCACCCAGTCGTTGGCGACCACCTGCGAGACGACCTTGTCCATCTGCTCGACGTAGCTGACCAGCCGGGCGCGGGTGAATGCCTCCTGCATGATCCGGCGGTGGAAAAGGTGCTCTTCGAAGTCGAGCAGCATCAGCCCGCGGTTGAAGAACGGCCCGATCACCGGCACCCAGCCCTGCTGCGAGTAGTCCTTGGTGCGGTTGGAGTAGATGGTTTGGGCGGCGTCCGGGCCCAGCGCCGCGACGGCCGGCATCACCGGCGAGTCCCCGAATATCACCGGACCCTTGGTCTGGTACATGAACATCAGATAGTCCGGTCCGCCGCGCAACATCTCGATGATGTGCCCGATGACCGGCAGCCCCGCGTCGCCGACGACCGGCTTGAGCCCGCTGCCGGGCGGCGGGTCGGCGAGCTTGCGCTCCGGGAACTGGGTGTTGAGCAGCCGGCGTTCGACCACGCCCAAGCCGGGAAAGTTGTTGAACGACGGGGTGAACCGGCGGCGCGCCTGGTCCAGCAGGTAGTGCGGGGTGCTGACGGTGGCGGTCATCGAAACTCCTCCGCGCTCCTGTGCGAGGTGACGGCGGTCACTGATCCGTATCCTTCGCGACAAAGTTGACGGCTGTCAAGTTTGCTTTTCCCCCGGCATGGTGCAAGGTCAGGAGGGTGAACAGCCGTGCCGCCAACCCGGAGCCGGCCACCCAACGGCGCGGTGACAGGCAGCGACAGGCGATCCTGCAGGCGGTGCGAGAACTGCTGCAGGAGAAACCGTTCGCGGAGTTGTCGGTCAGCACCATCAGCTTGCGGGCCGGCCTGGCCCGGTCAGGTTTCTACTTCTATTTCGACTCCAAGTACGCAGCGCTCGCGCAGCTGCTGGCCGAGGCGGCCGAGGAACTCGAAGAGCTGACCCAGTATTTCGCCCCCCGCCAGCCGGGCGAGTCGCCAGAGCAGTTCGCCCAGCGGATGGTCGGCAGCGCAGCGGCCGTCTACACGCACAACGATCCGGTGATGACCGCCTGCAACCACGCCCGCCACACCGACGTCGAGATCCGCAATATTCTGGATCAACAGTTCGAGGTGGTGCTGCGGCAGATCGTGGCCATCGTCGAGGCCGAGATGAAGGCCGGGACCGCGCACCCGATCAGCGACGACCTCCCGACCCTGATTCGCACCCTGGCAGGCACTACTGCACTGGTGCTGACCGGCGATCCGGTCCTGGTCGGCGGCCAAGGTGTTCAAGGCGATCGGGAGCGGCAGGTGCGCGTGCTCGAGCAGTTATGGCTTCACTCGCTCTGGGGCGGCGGTCACGGGTAACGCGTTACCCCCGGTATCGTCGCGGCCATGGCGCAGAAGGCATCCGGGCGGTACTTCGCGGGAAAGCGGTGTCTTGTCACCGGCGCGGCCAGCGGCATCGGTCGCGCCACGGCCTTGCGGCTGGCCGGCCAGGGAGCCGAGCTCTATCTGACCGACCGCAACAATGACGGCCTGGAGCTGACCGTGGCCGACGCCCGCGCGCTGGGCACCCGGGTATCGGAGCATCGGGCCCTCGATATTGCCGACTATGACCAGGTGGCGAGGTTCGCGGCCGACATCCACGCCAAGCACCCGGGCATGGACGTCGTCTTCAACATCGCCGGAGTCTCGGCCTGGGGCACCGTCGACCGGCTGACCCACGAGCAGTGGAGCAAGATGATCGCGATCAACCTGATGGGCCCGATCCACGTCATCGAGACCTTCGTTCCGCCCATGGTGGCGGCCGGCCGGGGTGGGCGCCTGGTCAATGTGTCGTCGGCGGCCGGGCTCGTCGCGTTGCCGTGGCATGCCGCCTACAGCGCCAGCAAATTCGGACTGCGCGGCCTTTCCGAGGTGCTGCGCTTCGACCTGGCCCGGCATCGCATCGGGGTATCGCTGGTGGTGCCGGGCGCGGTGAACACCCCGCTGGTCAATACGGTCGAGATCGCCGGCGTCGACCGCGACGACCCGCGGGTGGCCCGCTGGGTGAACCGCTTCACGGGCCACGCCGTGTCGCCGGAACGGGCGGCCGAGAAGATCCTGGCCGGGGTCGCCAAGAACCGGTACTTGATCTACACGTCCCCAGACATCTGGGCGCTGTATGCGTTCAAACGCCTGGCGTGGTGGCCCTACAGCGTGGCGATGCGGCAGGTGAACGTGATCTTCACGCGGGCACTTCGCCCCAGCCCGCCGCCGCTAGTCCGGCATGGCCAGCTCGAGGCGCACCCCGAGTAGCCGAACCGGGCGGTCCAGTTCGAAGAGGTCCAGGACGCGCAGGGCCGCGGCGATGATGGTGTCGCGATCGGTGGTGGGCGCTTCCAGCTTGCGAATCTTGGTGCGCGTGTGGAACGTTGCGGTTCGCACGGTGACCGCCACCCGGGTGGCGATTCGTCCCGACGCGGCAACCTCGTCCAACGCTTGCCGGGCCAATCTGCGCACGGCCGAGTCCATCTCGGCC
Source organism: Mycobacterium sp. (assembly GCA_031292665.1). Lineage (GTDB taxonomy): Bacteria > Actinomycetota > Actinomycetes > Mycobacteriales > Mycobacteriaceae > Mycobacterium. Next base: position 18,887 of record JARLGR010000186.1, read on the forward strand.
CGGTCGGTGAGATCGCGGGGGAAGGTGACGACGTGGCTGCGGGAGCGGGGAACCCATGGCTCGGCGCTGACATCGGTGTCACCACCCCCCTTGGCGAGCAGCAGCAGCCACAGGCCGGTGCGCGGGCCGAACGCGGAGGTCAATAGCTCAGCGTCGGCGTGGGCCAGCTCCCATATTGTCGTGAGCCCCAGCGCGGCAAGCTTTTTCGCCGTCTTAGGGCCCACACCCCACAGTGCGTCGACGGGCCGGTCGGCCATCAGCGCCGTCCAGTTCGCGTCGGTGAGCATGAAGACGCCGCCCGGCTTCGCGAAGCCGGTGGCGACCTTGGCGCGCTGCTTGTTGTCACTGATGCCGACCGAGCAGGACAGCCCGGTCTCCGACTCGATGACGGCGCGAATACGTTCTGCCGCTGCAATGGGATCCCCTGCCGTCACCTCGACATAGGCCTCGTCCCAGCCCCACACCTCGACCGGGTGCCCCAAGTCGCGCAACAATCCCATCACCTGCTCGGACGCCGCGTCGTACGCCGCCGGATCCGACGGCAAAAACTTTGCTTCGGGGCAGCGGCGGGCGGCGGCCCGCAACGGCATGCCGGCGCGCACACCGAACTCGCGGGCCTCGTACGAGGCGCACGTCACGACCTTGCGCGGTTCGGTCGGATCACCGCTGCCGCCGACGATGACCGGCAACCCGGCCAGTTCGGGATGGCGGCGCAGTTCCACCGAGGCGAGAAACTGGTCGAGGTCGACGTGCAGCACCCGCGCCGAGTCCATCACCGCCCGCACAGTTTGCGCGCCACACTTTCCCAGGCGTCGCCCAGGGTCTGCAGTGTTTGACCACCTTCGGTGAGTTGGTGCTCAACGTAATCCACGTCGAGCAGTGCGAGCAGCGCCTCGGTCTGGGCGTCCACGTCGCCGGTGGTATGAGCCTCCTGCAGCAACACGCGCACGTGCGTGCGCTGCACCATGGCCGGCGCGCCGTAGCGGGTCTGCGGATCGCTGTTGACCGCCGACAACAGCGCATGGTGGGCATGAGCGAAGCAAATCCGCTCGCGGCCGAATGCCACCAGCCGATCCAGCGGGGGGGCATCGGGCCCGAGCGGCGGCGGCCCGAACAGGAAAGCCCGCTGGTTCGCCCGCTCATCCTCGTCGAGCAGCACCATCATCAGGCCGGCCCGGTTGCCGAACCGGCGGAACAGCGTGCCCTTGCCGACGCCGGCAGCCGCCGCGATGTCGTCCATGGTCACCGCGTCCGCGCCGCGCTCGGCGACCAGGGTGCGGGCCGCCTCGAGCAAGAGCGCACGGTTGCGGGCCGCGTCACCCCGTTCGCGTTGATCCGCCGTACACAGGGGCACGCTGGTCGACGGGGGACCCGATCGCTCGACACCGCTCACGCCTGTACTTTAACGCGGCCGGAATAAAGCGGACCATAGTCCGGTTAGCTCGTGCAAGGATGGAAACCGACAACCGAAGGGAACGCGACCGTGCCAGAGAGCAATTCCGACATCACGATTTTGGCGCTCGTGGGAAGCCTGCGGGCTGCGTCGATCAACCGCAAGATCGCCGAACTGGCCGCGGCGGTCGCCCCGGACGGCGCCACGGTGGAGGTGTTCGAGGGGCTGGGAGAGCTCCCGTTCTACAACGAGGAAATCGACCCCGCGGTCGACAGTGCGGCCCGGCAGGCGCCCGCCCAGGTCACGGCGTTGCGGGCGGCGGCGGCCCGGGCCGATGCCGCCCTGGTGGTCACTCCCGAATACAACGGCAGCATTCCCGCGGTCATCAAGAACGCGATCGACTGGCTGTCCCGCCCGTTCGGCGACGGCGCACTGAAGGACAAGCCCCTGGCCGTCATCGGGGGCGCGTTCGGCCGGTACGGCGGGGTATGGGCGCACGACGAGACCCGCAAGTCATTCGGAATCGCGGGTGCCCGCGTGGTCGAGGCGCTGAAGCTCTCGGTGCCGTTTCAAACCCTGGAAGGCAAGGCTCCCGCCGAGCACGCCGAGCTCACGCAGAACGTACGCGACGTGGTCGGCAAGCTGGCCGCCGAGGTGAGTTGATTCCTGGCGGCGGGGCCGCTCGGGGGACCGCCCGCCCGTCAACGTAGCGGCTTTGCTGTCTGCGGGAGGCCGGGCCGCGATCCCGCGGTTGTCGGTGCCCGATGATATACCAAGGGCCGTCGGCACCTGCCCGGCGTGTTGTGATCTGCGACACGCCGGGCCGGCGTCCGCGACAGGGTATACGACCAGGGAATTTCAAAATTGTTATTCAGAACATCTTGTAGCTCACGATCTTGTCAGCCACTAGGTGTAGTGTTTCGAGCACCGGCAGACCCCCGCACCACCAAGCCAGCCCGGCCTGGTGAGTCTCCCGGAGTCGGCGTGAAAGTCCGAAGCCAAATCCTTCGGTCTGGCAACCGCACGACGGGAATCTGGGGGCTTGACGGACCGCTGAACATCGCAAAGACGCAGTACCCAGGTAGTTGCCAGTCCGTACGTCCCCTTTCCGCAAAGGAGCGGCATCCATGAGCATCACCGTCTACACCAAGCCGGCGTGCGTGCAGTGCAACGCCACCTATAAGGCGCTGGACAAGCAGGGCATCGACTACGACAAAGTCGACATCACGCTGGACTCCGAGGCGCGCGACTACGTGATGGCGCTCGGCTACCTCCAGGCCCCGGTGGTGGTGGCCGGCAACGACCACTGGTCGGGTTTCCGGCCCGACCGCATCAAGGCGCTCGCCGGTGCCCAGCTGAGCGCATAGAACGGTAGACGACAGATAAGGGGGTTGCGGTGCAGTCGCGCAACCTGGTCTATTTCTCCAGCGTGTCGGAGAACACCCACCGCTTCGTACAGAAGCTGGGTGTTCCCGCCACGCGGATACCGCTGCACGGTCGCATCGAGGTCGACCAGCCGTATGTGCTGATACTGCCCACCTATGGCGGCGGGCGGGCCACACCGGACCTCAATGCCGGCGGCTATGTCCCCAAACAGGTCATCGCCTTCTTGAACAACGAACACAATCGGTTGTTGATCCGCGGCGTCATCGCCGCCGGGAACAACAACTTCGGTCTCGAGTTCGCCTATGCGGGCGACGTCATTTCCCGCAAATGCGGCGTTCCGTACCTTTACCGCTTCGAACTTATGGGAACCCCGGACGACGTGGAGACCGTTCGCGCGGGGCTTGCTGAATTTTGGAAGGAACAGACGTGCCACCAACCGTCGCTGCAGAGCCTGTAACGTCCGCCGCTCACGCGTTACCGGGTGAGACGGACTACCACTCGCTCAACGCCATGCTCAATCTGTATGACGCAGAGGGCAAGATCCAGTTCGACAAGGACGTGCTCGCCGCGCGCGAGTACTTCTTGCAGCACGTCAACCAGAACACCGTCTTCTTCCACAATCAGGACGAGAAGCTCGACTACCTGATCCGCGAGAACTACTACGAGCGCGAGGGGCTCGACCAGTACTCGCGCAACTTCGTCAAGACGCTGCTGGACCGCGCCTACGCCAAGAAGTTTCGGTTTCCGACGTTCCTGGGAGCGTTCAAGTACTACACCTCCTACACGTTGAAGACCTTCGACGGGAAGCGCTATCTGGAGCGGTTCGAGGACCGGGTGTGCATGGTCGCGCTGACGTTGGCGGCCGGCGACACCGACCTGGCCGAGAAGCTGGTCGACGAGATCATCGACGGTCGCTTCCAGCCGGCCACTCCGACGTTCCTGAACTCGGGCAAGAAGCAGCGCGGCGAACCGGTGAGCTGCTTTTTGCTGCGCATCGAGGACAACATGGAGTCGATCGGGCGGTCGATCAACTCCGCGCTGCAGCTGTCCAAGCGCGGCGGGGGAGTCGCGTTGCTGCTGAGCAACATTCGCGAGCACGGAGCCCCGATCAAGAACATCGAGAACCAGTCCTCCGGCGTCATCCCGATCATGAAGCTGCTGGAAGACTCGTTTTCCTACGCCAATCAGCTGGGTGCGCGCCAGGGCGCCGGCGCGGTGTACCTGCACGCCCACCACCCGGACATCTACCGCTTCCTGGACACCAAGCGGGAGAACGCCGACGAGAAGATCCGGATCAAGACGCTGAGCCTGGGCGTGGTGATTCCCGACATCACCTTCGAGCTGGCCAAGAAGAACGAGGACATGTACCTGTTCTCGCCGTATGACGTCGAACGCGTCTACGGAGTGCCGTTCGCCGACATCTCGGTGACCGAGAAGTACTACGAGATGGTCGACGACGCGCGCATCCGCAAGACCAAGATCAAGGCGCGCGAGTTCTTCCAGACGCTGGCCGAGCTGCAGTTCGAGTCCGGCTACCCGTACATCATGTACGAGGACACGGTAAATCGGGCCAACCCCATCGAGGGCAAGATCACGCACTCGAACCTGTGCTCGGAGATCCTGCAGGTCTCCACGCCGTCGTTGTTCAATGAAGACTTGTCGTATGCCAGAGTGGGCAAAGACATTTCGTGCAACCTCGGCTCGATGAACATCGCGAAGACGATGGACTCGCCGGACTTCGCCCAGTCGATCGAAGTGGCGATCCGGGCGCTGACGGCGGTGAGCGACCAGACCCGCATCACCTCGGTACCGTCAATCGAGCAGGGCAACAACGAAGCCCACGCGATCGGGCTGGGGCAGATGAACCTGCACGGATATCTGGCTCGCGAACGGATTTTCTACGGATCCGACGAGGGCATCGACTTCACCAACATTTACTTCTACACGGTGCTCTACCACGCGCTGCGCGCGTCGAACAAGATCGCCATCGAGCGGGGGCAGACGTTCAAGGGCTTCGAGAAGTCGAAGTACGCGTCGGGAGAGTTCTTCGACAAGTACACCGAGCAGGTGTGGGAGCCCAAGACCGACAAGGTCCGCCAGCTCTTCGCCGATGCCGGCATTCGCATTCCGACACAAGAGGATTGGCAGCGCCTCAAGGAGTCGGTGCAGGCCAACGGCATCTACAACCAGAACCTGCAGGCGGTCCCGCCGACCGGGTCGATCTCCTACATCAACCACTCGACCAGCTCGATTCACCCGGTGGCGAGCAAGGTCGAGATCCGCAAGGAGGGCAAGATCGGCCGGGTCTACTACCCGGCGCCCTACATGACAAACGACAACCTGGAGTACTACCAGGACGCCTACGAGATCGGCTACGAGAAGATCATCGACACCTACGCCGCGGCAACCCAGCACGTGGACCAGGGGCTGTCGCTGACGCTTTTCTTCAAGGACACCGCCACTACCCGCGACGTCAACAAGGCGCAGATTTACGCCTGGCGCAAGGGGATCAAGACGCTGTACTACATCAGGTTGCGGCAGATGGCGTTGGAGGGAACCGAGGTCGAGGGCTGCGTGTCCTGCATGCTGTAAATCGTCGCGTCGAGTGTGCATCTCGCGACGGCTCCGCGGCGTGTCGCGTCGCAAGATTCACACTGGCGAACCGCGGGCCGCGCGGTCTGCCCAGGTCAGCGGCCGCAACGCGGTATGGTGCTTGACGTGGTGAGAATTCCCCGGCCCCACCCGAGCGTCAAGCCCGGGGCGAAGGTCGACGCGCGCAGCGAGCGCTGGCGCGAGCACCGCAAGAAGGTGCGCGGCGAGATCGTCGACGCGGCGTTTCGCGCCATCGACCGCCTGGGTCCGAAACTGAGTGTGCGGGAAATCGCCGAAGAGGCCGGCACCGCCAAGCCGAAAATCTACCGACACTTCCACGACAAATCCGACCTGTTCCAGGCGATCGGGGAGCGCCTGCGCGACATGTTGTGGGCGGCGATCTTTCCGTCGATCGACCTGAAGACCGACTCGGCCCGCGAGGTGATCCGCCGCGCCGTCGAGGAGTACGTCAACCTCGTCAATCAGCACCCCAACGTGTTGCGGGTCTTCATTCAGGGGCGCTCCGCGGCCACCCCGCAATCAACCGTCCAGATCCTCAACGAAGGCCGCGGGATCACCCTGGCGGTGGCCGACATGTTCGACACCGAGCTGCGCGAGATGGAACTCGACCACGCGGCTATCGAATTGGCCGCGCACGCGGCCTTCGGATCGGCGGCGTCGGCCACCGACTGGTGGCTGGGCCCCGACCCGGACAGCCCCCGGCGCATGCCGCACGAACAGTTCGTCGCGCACCTGACGACGATCATGATGGGGGTCATCGTCGGCACCGCCGAAGTACTCGGCATAGCAATGGATCCCGACCTACCGATCCACAGCGTCGTTCCGCACAACTCCGCGGCCGGCTGATCTGGCACGAGACAACCCGCCGTGGCGGACGGCGGGCTGTCTCGGGAACCGCTATGAGGATTTTCGTCCGGGCCCCACGAACATCGCCAGTACCGCACCGACGGCGGCCGCGACAGCGGCTACGACCATCGAAGCGTGCAGCCCGACCATGAAAGCGCCGTGGCTGCCCTGCGCCACCGCGTGCGCCATCGGGGTCGGCATACCCGGGACGGCGGGGCTAACGCCCTGCGCCACAAGCTCTTTGGCGCCCATCAACTTGTTGGCCACCGGGGTCGGGATTCCCGCCCCGGTGAGCTGGCCGACGAGGACCGGACCGACACGGCTGGACAGCACCGACCCGAGGATGGTGGTGCCGAGCACCCCGCCCAACTGGATGGCGGCGCCGGCTTGCGCGACCTGCTGACGACGGCGTTTCCCGCCAGCAGTGCCGTGGAGCAGCGCACCAACGAGGCGGTCGAGAAAGTCAGGACCCTGATCGCACGTGCGCAAACGGAGGGGAGGCTGCGGTCGGACCTGGTGGCCGCGGACGTCGTGGTGATGTTGCTGGCCAACGCCGGCGTGCTCCGCACCACCGGGGCATCGGCCCCGAATGCGTGGCGCAGGTTCGCGGCGCTGATGGTCGACGCGTTTCGTGCCCGGCCGGAGACGCCGCTGCCGCCGGCCCCGCCCGAGCAGCAGCTGCGCCGCTCGATCGCTTTGCTGACCGAGGGGCGCTGAGCCGCGGCGGGCTCCCGGCCCGCGTTGACAGCACCTTGCCGGACGGACAGACTGAGATCAACAAGTATCCGGTACCGGCGTTCCCAGGAAGGATCGCAGAATGACCATTGCCGAGGCCTCTGCCGAACCAGGGCCGGCAACCCGGGCCCAGCGGCCGGTGCACACCCGCGCCATCATCATCGGGACCGGATTCTCCGGGCTGGGCATGGCCATCAAGCTGCAGCGGCAGGGCGTGGACTTCGTCATTCTCGAGAAGGCCGACGACATCGGCGGCACGTGGCGGGACAACAGCTACCCCGGGTGCGCATGTGACATCCCGTCGCACCTCTATTCGTTTTCGTTCGAGCCCAAGCCGGACTGGAAGAACCCGTTCTCCTACCAGCCCGAGATCTGGGACTACCTGAAAGGCGTCACCGAGAAATACGGGCTACGCCGCTACATCGAATTCAACTCGCTGGTGGACCGGGCCCACTGGGACGACGACGAACACCGCTGGCACGTCTTCACCAGCGACGGTCGAGAATACGTCGGCCAGTTCCTGATCTCGGGCGCGGGCGCTTTGCACGTTCCATCAATCCCCGAAATCGAAGGCCGCGACGAATTTGTCGGCCCCGCTTTCCATTCCGCGCAATGGGACCACAGCGTCGACCTGACCGGGAAAAAAGTGGCGATCATCGGCACCGGCGCCAGCGCGATCCAGATCGTCCCTGAGATCGTCGGGCAGGTCGCCGAACTTCAGCTCTACCAACGGACTCCGGCGTGGGTGGTGCCGCGCTCCAACCCCGAGCTCCCCGTGGAGCTGCGGCGGGCCATGGAGAACGTCCCCGGGCTGCGTGCGCTGGTTCGTCTCGGGATCTACTGGGCGCAAGAGGCGCTGGCCGTCGGCATGACCAAGCGGCCGAACATGCTCAGGGTCATCGAGGCCTACGCCAAATACAACATTCGCCGCTCGGTCAAGGACCGCGAGCTGCGTCGCAAGCTGACCCCGCACTACCGGCTCGGTTGCAAGCGGATCCTGAACTCGTCCACCTACTACCGTGCGGTCGCGGATCCGAAGACCCGATTGATCACCGACCACATCACCCGGATCACGCCCACCGGGATCGTCACCACCGACGGCACCGAACGCCAGGTGGATGTGATCGTGTACGCCACCGGCTTCCACGTCACCGACTCCTACACCTATGTCCAGATCGAGGGTCAGCACGGCGAGGACCTGGTTGACCGCTGGAACCGCGAGGGCATCGGCGCGCATCGCGGGATCACCGTCGCCGACGTGCCCAACCTATTTTTCCTGCTGGGTCCGAACACGGGTCTGGGCCACAACTCGGTGGTGTTCATGATCGAGTCCCAGATCCACTACGTCGCCGACGCGATCGCGAAGTGCGACAAGTTGGGAGCGCAGGCGCTGGCCCCGACCCGTGCCGCGCAGGACAGGTTCAACGACGAGTTGCAACGCAAGCTGGCCGGCTCGGTGTGGAACACC
>JARLGR010000187.1 GCA_031292665.1 Mycobacterium sp.
GGGCTGGGCTGCGCAGGAGCCCAACGGATTCCGCAGCTCCCGCAACGTCCCCGGGGCTTGCTTGAGCCGTATGCCGGGACGACTGGCACGTACGGTTCTGAGGGGGGACCGCCGCAGCAATGCGGCGGTCCTACCCGACATTGGCGTGTCGTGTGACTGCTAGTGGGCTACTGAATGCCAGACCGGATTTCGATTTGTCGCGTTGGGATCCAGTAGTTGGGGCCGGGGGTTCAGCCTCGTGTGGGCGGTGGTGACCGGTAGCGGCGATCAGATCAAATCGGTGCCAAGGCGAGCTCAGCATGTATTCTTCAATGCCTCGCTCGACTCTCCACGCGATGACCTGCATAAGCAGACGGAAACCAGTCGACAACCCAGGCGCACCTCTTCCTAACAGACCGCTCCTGCGCCACCCGCTTCACGCACCGGCGGGGATGATCGGCAGCAGCAGGTGGGTCGGTGTGTCTGGTCCGGTGTGGATGGTGGTCATTCCATCGAAGATGTCGGGCGGCCGGTCCTCTGGGTCGGTGTGAAGGAACAGGCCGGATCCGAGAAAGACGGGCGGCCCGGACGTCGAGGCTTGACGGGCAAAGTCGACGCCCCCGATCGTCAATGCGAGGCGAACCCCGGCGGGCAGGACGACGCAGGTGGGCCAGATCTCTATCTGCAGAGCGTAAATCTCGCCAGGCTGTAGGGGCTGGACTTCGTCGTGAGTGTGGTAGGGCTGGTACGGCGCGGATCTGGCCGGGTCGAGTTTGCGCTGAGACGCCCGCAGACATCCCTGCGCCAGTGGTGCGCGCGGGTCGAGCGCACCCTGGAAGTCGACCTCGTGTCCGTCGGGCCCGAAGGCGCGCAGCGTGACGAAGACATCGGCGTCGGTCGTGGAGGAGGAGATGAAGATGGTCGCGGCGAGCGGCCCGGTGACTTCGGTCTGCTCGGCCAGCGGCTGGGAGTAAACGGTTGCCGGCTGCCCCATCCCCTGAATCGACATGGTCGCCGCCGTGACCGGTACGTCCCAATTGAGGCTGTCCGCGGCGGCGTCGAGATACAGCTTGGTCCACCGGGTGCGAGCGAGCGGCCACTCGTGCTCCTTGCGCAGCTCGAACTCGCTGCTGAACGCGCGCCGGAGGTTCAGCTGCACCGGCGGCTCGTGCTCCCAACCGTTGTCGACGCCCTTGAGGAAATGGTCGAAGAAGCGTCGCTGCAGGTTCATGCCGTAGGGCAGGTAAAACCACTCCTCATGGCGGCCCGGATGGACCTCGAGCCACTTCTGGCCCGACGCTGCCCAGGTGAAGGCCGCAAAGTTGCCCCGGGAATGCAGGCCGAACCCACCCCAGCTGGCGGCGCTCAGAAACGGAACGGTTACCCGCTGCCAGTCGGCACTGCGCTCCCGGTAGGACACACCGTCGAGAGGTGCAGCCATCCGGGCGAACATGTCGGCGCGGTTGGTGGCCAGTTGCTGCTCGCTGAGCTCCTCGGGGCCGCTGGACCGTTGCCCGAGCCACGGATCGACGGGGGCGTGCGGGTTTCCGTGCTGAACCGAGAGCACCTGCAGCGGATACCACGTCTGAAAGAAGACGTTGCTCAGGATCCCGCCGTGGCGGGCCTGATCCCGGTAGGCGTCGGCGGCTCCCTCCCACGGGATCATCGCCGCGAGGTGCGGCGGCTGCTGCGAAGCGACCAGCCACTGGTTGATGGCGTAGTAGGAGATCCCGCACAGTCCCACTTTGCCGTTGCTCCATGACTGGCTTCCCGCCCACTCGACCGCCTCGAAGTAGTCGCGGACCTCGCGGGGCGAAAACGGGTCGAGGTAGCCCGGGGACCGTCCCGCACCGCGTGCATCGACTCGCACCACCGCGTATCCCCAAGACACCCAGATCTCTGGATCGACCGTCTCCCACGTCAGATAATTACGCGAGGATCCCTCAAGCAGGTCCGGATGCGCATCCATAAGCCAATCCCATTGGGCTTGGTAGCCGTCCTGGTAGCGAACGCCCTTGCCGTAGGGACCCAGCGTCATCACCACGGGCACCGGATCAGGACCGTCGGGTCGAAACACATCGGCGCGCAGAGCCACGCCGTCATCCATCGTGATTTCGACATCACGTTCGATGGCTATGCGACCTTTAGCGCCATCCTCAACCATGCCGGGCCGCCACCTGTGTCGCCCCGCTCATTGGGTTCTTCGACAACATCACCAGCGATGCTCCTTCCAAAGGTTTGTCGGCCGACCGGCGCTCGTGGTCACGGTCCGCGACTCGTGGCAGCCGTTGCGCACCACCAGCCGATGACCCTTCTCGTCACGAATGTCAACGAACTGGGCGATGTAAGCGTCGACCTCCGTGCGCAGGGCCTCGGCCAGCATCCGCGGCGCACCCTCTCGGACGATCTCGTCGATCACCGACGACGCAGCCGACCGCGCCGCACCCGAACCATCGCGGTCAGCAGAATCAGAAACTACAGTGAGCATCGGGTTGTACCTTCCCGACCAGCGTTGTCGCGCCGGTCTTGCTTGGAACCTTTCATCGGTCACCCGGGAAGGTACGCCCCTTCCCAAGCCGATCCACAGATTTCAAGCATTGCTCCAGCACGACAAGAATGATTCCTAACCCGCTCCCTTTCGACTGGTAGCGGCGTCGCCTAGCGGCCATCAATCGGACGTTACGCCCAATAACCAACAGATCAAGGGGCTTTCGTCATCCCCCAACAGCGGTCGCATCTAGCCGTCGGAGCCGCACACATATCGACGGCGCACTGGTATGGCAAGTGGAAGACGGCTGGGATGTGCATGGGGCTATTTGACGAACGGCAGCAGGCCCGGCACGAGTGGATCGCGACTGGCCCACGTCGGGGGCGCGAAGAAGCCCATGCGACTGCGGTTGTCACCTACCACGCATCGCCGGTGCGGTCGTTAGCCGTGAAAGTGTGCCTTAGTTGCCTGTGGATTTCGAGGGACCTCGACGAGGAGCACCCAGGGACTACCGGAGATGACTGAACACCCTCATTGGAGGTGTCCCCGGTGCGGAATCGTCATTCACTGGGGCCGGTGTCAATTCGCATTTAGACCGCTGCAAGGTAGTCCAGGGTTCTTAAAGGACGGCATCAATGTTCATCGCTGGATCTGCGGTCAGTCGTTGCGGTGTTTGTCGGCGACGTGACGCTCAAGCGCGCTTTGTCCGGTGATCTCCGCGATCCCGAACACGACCAGCGCGCCGATGATGATGAGAATCGTGACGATGCTCATGGCTGGATCTCCTGTCACGCGTAGCAATTGGTGGATGTGTCGAACACGACGCCGTCAGCGGTAGTGATCGTTCGGCCCGTGTCGACCACTTAAAAGTCGGGACGCTCGAACGGGTGGAACGTGACCCGCCGGCGGTCTGCACCCTGGCGCCATGAGCGTTGGCCTGCTGGTAGACCACCTGGAAATTGCGGCCCAGGTCGGCGGTGAACTGTCGGCAGGACCCCCGAGTCGGCCCGGCCCCAAAGGTCCCCGGCGGCCAGCACATCGCCGATGATGGCCTGATGCTCGGCCTCCAGGGCCATAGCCTGCGCGCGAATCGTGACGCCGTGGGCGTCCAGATCACCGAACCGGTAGTCGATCGTCATCATCAAAACCCCTCCCCTCCTGACGCGGGTCGGACTGAATTTCGTTGCGCTCCTTTATCACCGGACGGCAGCTAACGTGATAGCCGCGACCATACCGATGATGCACTCATTTCGAAGTTTACATACCAATTGACACACTAGCTACCGATTAGTAGAGTGGCCGTCTACGTGAGCGTGCACAGCGTCCACGCGAGATGTCACGCGAAGAACAGCCCGCGCGAACCGCCGGACGAGTTCCACGGATACGGCGTCGCGCCCCCAGCGGGTCAGCGTTGACGTGACAACGTCAGCGGTGCCGGGAGTGGGCACCGTGGCGACCACTCTTTGCTAGCCAGGAGGTCGATGGCGGAGGGCGGAAATGTCGACTCTGACCGCGGTACCGGAGCTGATCGCTACGGCGGCAACGGATTTGGGGAATATCGGCTCGACGCTGAGCGAGGCCAACGCGGCCGCGGCCACCCAGACCATGGGGGTGCTGGCCGCAGCCGAAGATGAGGTCTCGGCGGCCATTGCGGCGATTTTCTCCGCCCACGGTCAGGGCTATCAGGCACTCAGTGCGCAGGCGGCGGCATTTCACAGCCAGTTCGTAGCGACCCTCGCATCATCGGTGTCGTCCTACCAAACCACGGAAGCCGCTAGCGCGAACGCGGTGCGCAGCGCCGTAACCGACGCCGAGGGATTCAATTCGCCAGCAGTAACCAGCCCCGTCACACAAATCCCCACCACCGTCAATCCGATCACGCTGGTGGTGATCGGCACGGGGTACACCACTCTCCCACCCGCGCTTCTCGCCAAGATCGGCAGGGTGTATTTCCCCGGCACCCCCAGCCCATACCTGCTGTCCACTCCGGAGGAGTTCTGGCCGTTCACCCCTCAGTCGGGCAGTTTGACGCTGGACCAGTCCGCTGCCTTGGGCACCCAGAACCTCAACAACGCGATCCTGACCCAGCTCGCCCTAGGGCATACGGTCAACGTCTGGGGCACATCGCAGGGCTCGCTTGTGGTCACCGACGAAATCCGGTGGCTGATGGCCAACGGATCACCCGGCACCAGCCAGGTCAAATTCGTCTTGACCGGCGATCCGGGCAATCCCGACGGCGGGGTGTTCGAACGGTTCGACGGCCTGACCATCCCCGGCCTCGGTGTTCAGTTCAACGGCGCAACCCCACCGAACTCCCCCTACCAGACCGCGATCTACACCAACCAGTACGACGGCGTCGCGGACTTCCCCCGCTACCCGCTGAACCTCATCGCCGACGCCAACGCGGTAGCCGGCTTCCTTTGGGGCCCGCACGACTATGTGGACTATTCGGGTGAGACGCTGGCCGCGCAGCAACTGCCGACATCGCCCGGCTACACCGGGAACACGACCTACTCCATGGTCTTGACGCAGAACTTGCCGCTGCTCGAACCCCTCCGCAAGGGCATCCCGCCATACGCCGCCGCCCCCCCACAGCCATACGGCGACGCGCTAGCCGATCTGCTCCAGCCGGATCTGCGGGTGCTCGTGGACATGGGATACGGCTCCGACGAGTACGCCAACATCCCCACCCACGCGTCGTTGCTTGAGTTCCCCAATTGGCCCGTCATCGGCACCGACTTGCTGCGCGGCGCCATCGAAGGCTCAGAAGCCGCGCTAGTGGACTTGCACCAGCTGCCGGTCTCCTACTACCCGATGGGCCAATACCCGTTCAGTCCCGTACTCAACCCCGACCTGAACTACCCACTACCCCAGACCGGACTGATCCAATGACCCACTACCGCGTGCAGGTGCAGGAATGGCTGAAGAGAGGTTAGGTCGTGGTGTGCTGGTCGGATGAGTCGCTGGGCTCGACGATCTTTGCTTCCTCACCTGCCCCGTGGCTGATCTCGATGCGGCGCGGCTTGGCCCTTGCCGCCACGGGGAGGGTTACCGTCAGCACCCCGTTCTGATACGCGCCGGCCGGAAGCGAGTGCTCTACAGGTGGGTCGACGTGGAGCAGTGGATCGCCGACTCCCGAGGTCGCGAAAGCCAAAGGCGAGTACATCGCCCCGTCGCTAGGGCGGGTCACGGTTGGGGAGTTGGCGGCCGGCTGGCTGGCCCGCAAACAGCAGGCCACCGCCCCGTCCCATTACCGGATGCTCGAATCAGCTTGGCGGGTACACGTTTCCCCGCGGTGGGGGAAGGTAGCGGTTGCCGACGTCGACTGTCTCGGCGTCGAGGCATGGATCGCCAGCATGAGCGCCAAAGGTGCCGGTGCCACCACAGTGCTGCGAGCGCACGGGGTGTTATCGGGCACCCTGGCCGACGCAGTGAAATCCAAACGACTGTCAGCGAATCCGGCCAGAGGTGTAGAGAACCTTCCGCGCAAGACTGGCAAGCGTCATGTGTATCTATCAGCGAATGACGTGTACCAGCTCGCCGATGAATCGGGTCAATACCGGGCTCTTGTCCTGCTGCTGGCCTACACCGGCATCCGGTGGGGTGAAGCGGTGGCCTTGCGTGTGCGCGATGTCGAGTTTCTCCGGCGGCGAATCTCGGTATCGGAGAACGCTGTACAACTCGGTGTGAAGCATGCTGTCGGTCCGACCAAGGGCCGTAAGGCCCGCTCGGTGCCGGTTCCGACGTTCGTACTTAATGAGCTGTCGGTGCAGTGTCAGGACAAGGCGCCCGGCGAGCTGGTGTTCCCCGCACGGGATGGCGGGTACCTCCCCCGGCCTAAGTCGTCCGCTGGGTGGTTCGCCGCAGCAGTTACGAAAGCCAAGGTCCAAAAGATCACGCCTCACGATCTGCGACATACCTGTGCGTCGCTGGCCGTCTCGGCCGGGGTGAACGTCCTGGCCTTGCAGCGGATGCTTGGGCACACGTCAGCAAAGGTCACCCTCGACACCTATGCGGATCTGTTCGATGACGATCTGGACGCGGTTGCGGTCACTCTAGATAGCCGGTATTCACCAGAAAGTGTGGCCAAAATGTGGCCACGAGGTGCTCACGACGGCTCGCAGCAAACCCCGAAATAGCAGTCTACCTGCGGTTTCTCGCCGGTAGCTTTGGCGGTGGCGGAGGGATTTGAACCCTCGGACGGTGTTAGCCGTCACACGCTTTCGAGGCGTGCTCCTTAGGCCGCTCGGACACGCCACCGTCAGGCAGCTTACCGAACCGACCGCTTGTCTCGTTCGGGTCACCCCAATCGCTGCCGGGCGAAGAACGCCTCCAAGGGTGCGGCGCACTCCTGCGCCAGCACGCCGCCGCGCACTTGGGGGCGATGGTTGAGCCGACGGTCGCGGACCACGTCCCACAGCGATCCGACGGCTCCCGTCTTGGGTTCCCACGCGCCGAAGACCAGCCGCTGGACCCGCGCCAGCACCAGGGCGCCCGCGCACATGGTGCACGGTTCCAGGGTCACCGCCAGCGTGGTTCCCTCCAGCCGCCAGCCGTCATCGAGCACTGTGGCGGCGGCCCGCATCGCCAGGATCTCGGCGTGCGCGGTCGGATCGCCCAGCGCTTCGCGGGCATTCACCGCCCGGGCCAGCACCGTCCCGTCGGGGCCGATGATTACCGCGCCGACGGGCACGTCGCGAGGGCCGGCCGTCGCGGCGACCGACAGTGCGGAACGGATCAGATCTTCGTCGGTGGTCACCGACCGAGACGGTCGATCACCGCCGACAGCTCGTCGGCGAAGCCCATCTCCCGAGCAATGCGGCCCAGTTGTTCGTCGGCGTAGAGATCGCTCTCGTCGACGATGACGCCCAGCACCGCCTCGGGCAGGCCGATGTCGGAGAGCAACCCGAGGTCGCCCTCCTCGAAGGGCTCGGAATCCTCGAGGTCCTCGGGGTCGATGTCGGCGTCCAGCTTGTCCAGCACTTCCGCGGCGATGTCGTAGTCCAGGGCGGCGGTCGCATCCGACAACAGCATCCGGGTCCCCGACGGCGCCGGCCGCAAAATGACGAAGAATTCGTCGTCGACGTCCAGGAGGCCGAACACGGCTCCGGCGCTCCGCAGTTCACGCAGCTCCGTCTCGGCGGCATTGAGGCTCGTCAGCGATTTCGAAGCCATCGGGGAACAGTGCCATTTGCCCTCTTCGCGCACGACCGCGACGCCGAAGCCGTCAGGGGCGTCTGCGGACAGGCCCTGGGCTGAGGCCCGTTGTGCTCCCATGGGCGCTTACGGTAGTCGCTGACCAGGCCCCCTGACCAGATACAGAGCGGACGAACGCTGATCAGGGACGGCACGGGAAGCACCGCTGCCCGCCGAACTGTGCCAACCTTGGACTGTGGCCCGCCCCCTACCCAAGACACCGGTGTGCGTGCTCGGGCTCGGGCTCATCGGCGGTTCGATCATGCGCGCCGCCAGGGCGGCCGGTCGCGAGGTGTTCGGCTACAACCGCTCGGTGGAAGGCGCCCATCTGGCAACAGCCGACGGCTTCGACGCCAGCACCGATCTCACCCACACCCTGACCCGGGCCGCCGACACCGGCGCGCTGATCGTCCTGGCGGTACCGATGCCGGCATTGCCGGGCATGCTCGCCCACATCAGCGAACTGGCCCCGACCTGTCCGCTCACCGACGTCACCAGCGTCAAAAGCCCGGTGGTCGACGAGGTCGCCGCAGCCGGGCTGCTGAAACGCTTCGTCGGCGGTCACCCGATGACCGGCACCGCCAACTCGGGGTGGGCCGCCGGCTACGCCGGGTTGTTCACCAGGACCCCATGGGTGGTCAGCGTCGACGACCACGTGGACCCCGTGGTGTGGTCGATGGTGATGACGCTGGCACTGGACTGCGGCGCGATGGTGGTGCCGGCGAAATCCGACGAGCACGACGCGGCCGCGGCCGCCATCTCGCACCTGCCGCACCTGCTCGCCGAGGCACTGGCCATCACCGCCGGAGAAGTGCCGCTGGCCTTCGCGCTGGCCGCGGGGTCGTTCCGCGACGGCACTCGGGTGGCGGCCACCGCCCCGGACCTGGTGCGGGCGATGTGCGAGGGCAACTCTGACCAACTAGTGCCGGCGGCCGACCGCGTCATCGAGCTGCTGAGCCGCGCTCGCGAGTCGCTGGCCCGCCACAAGTCGGTGGCCGACCTCGTCGAAGCGGGCCACGCTGCGCGGACGCGCTACGACAGCTTCCCGCGCGCCGAGATCTTCCACGTCATCATCGGCGGAGAGAACTGGCGGGACGAACTGGCCGCCGCGGGCCGGGCGGGCCGGGTGATCAGATCCGCTCTGCCAAGCCGGGGTAGTCCACGATGAACCCCTCTTCGTCGACGCTCACGATCGTGTCGGCGACCGGGGAGCGTAACTTGATCCCGTCGAGACGCCCCTCACTGGTGTAGCCCACCGTGGCCGGGGTGACGGCCATGTCGGGCACGTTCACATAAACCATCGGCAACGTGACCGATTCCGCCCGCTTGTGTACCCCGAGGCGCCGGATCGGAAGGGCGTTGAAGAACGGGCTGAACACCACGTCGACGTCGAGGGCCCCGTTATAGCCCTCGCGCCGCTCCCCCTGGTGGTCGGTCACCAACCACATGTTCTCCTCGTCGCGGGCGATGGCGAGTTGGCGTTCCCGCTCGGCCAACGTGACGGTCAACCCAAAGCGCTTGGTGGCGCCGGTCTCGTCGGTCTGCAGGTCGTAGTAGGCGCCGAAGGCCGGGTTGGTTGCGGTGGCCGCGGCCACGATGCGGCCGTTGGCCCTGATTCGCTTGCCGGACACCTGCACTCGTACCGATTCCATCCGTGAGACGTCCTGCGCACGCCAGGTCAACATCGCTTGCCATAGGCGCCGGTTCGGATCAGAGGGGGCTGAGCTCACTCATCTACCGTAGAACGTGGCCGCGAGCCGCGGCGGGTTTGTTCGTAAGTGTGACCACCGCCCCTACGCAAACGGCCGGTGCCGGGAACCGAGGCCCACACGGCCAGCGCCAACAAACCGTCAAGAATTAGGGCCAACACCGCCACCGTGAGCGCGCCGACCAGGGCGAGCTGGAATTGCCGCTCCTTGATTCCGTCGATCAAATACCGTCCCAGGCCGCCGAGGCTGGCGTAGGCGGCCACGGTGGCGGTCGCGACCACTTGCAGGGTCGCGTTACGCAGCCCGCCCAGGATCAGCGGGAGCGCGTTCGGCACCTCGACCCGCAGCAGCACCTGGGCCTCCGTCATCCCGATCGCACGGGCCGCGTCGACCACCGTCGGCTCGACGCTGGCGATGCCCGCGTAGGTGCCGGCCAGCAGCGACGGAACGCCGAGCAGCATCAGCGCAGCCAGGGGCGGCGCCGCGCCCAGCCCGAACAGCAGCACACCCAGCAGCAGCACGCCGAGCGTGGGCAGCGCGCGCAGCCCGTTGACCGCGCCGACCACCAGCAGCGTGCCCCGGCCGGTGTGCCCGATGATCAGCCCGATGGGGACGGCTATCAGCGCCGATGCGCCCACCGCGATCGCGGTGTACTCGAGGTGCTCCGCGATGCGCGCCGCGAGCCCGACGGGACCGGTCCAGTTGTCCGCGGTCAGCAGGTAGGCGATCGCCCGTTGCACGAAGTTCATCGCGCTCCGCCCACCACCGGGGTCATGATCGAGCGCCGGCGGGTGGTTCGCGTGGCGCGTTCCCACGGCGTGGCGGCCCGGCCGGCGAGCACGATCAGCCCGTCGATGACGACCGCCAGCACGAACAGCACGATGATGCCGGCAAAGATCTGTTCGCTCTTGTCGGTCTGATATCCCTCGGTGAACCAGGTACCCAAGCCGCCGATGCCGATGACCGAGCCCACCGAGACCATCGCGATGTTGGTGACCACGACCACGCGTAACCCGGCGATCAGGATGGGGACAGACAAGGGCAGTTCGACTTTGAGGATCCGCTTGACCGGCGGGTAGCCGACCGCGGTCGCCGCGTCGCGCACCTGTGCCGGCACCGCATCCAGCGCCTCGAGAACCGCCCGCACCAGCAATGCGGCGGTGTAGGCCGTCAAGGCCACGATGACGTTGGCCTCGTCGAGGATCCGGGTTCCGATGATCACCGGCAGGACCACGAACAGCGCCAGCGACGGGATGGTGAACACGACGCTGGCCGTCGCCGTCGTCAGCCGGCGCGCGACCGGGGCACGCTGCACCACCACACCCAGCGGCACCGCGATCGCCAGCCCGATCAGCACCGGCAGCAACGACAGGCGCAGGTGGACCAGGGTCAGCGCCCAGGCGTCGTCGAGGTGAGTGAGCAGATAGTGCATTTCAGCCCTGCCGCCGGGCGTAAACCGCGGCCAGCACGTCGGCCGCCCGGATGCCGCCGATGACCGTGCCCCCGTCGTCCACGGCGACGCCGATCCCCGACGGTGATGACAGCGCCGAGTCCAGCGCCTGGCTGAGGTTCCCGTTCGCGCGGAACAGCGACCCCACACCGCTGGTGCTGTCGGACAACGATGCGCCCGCGCGGTGCCGCCGCAGGCCCTCGGCGTCGATCCAGCCCGTGGGCGCGCCCGTAGTGTCGACGATCAGCGCCCAGCCGGCCATGGGGTCGGCAGCGGAAAGGCCGTCCGCTGCGATCATTTCGACGTCATGCAGCGGCAAGCCCGCCGCATCGATGAGCTGCAACCACCGATATCCGCGGCCGAGGCCGATGAACCTGGCGACGAAGTCGTTCGTGGGATGCGACAGCAACCGCTCCGGTGCATCGGATTGCTGCAGTGACCCGCCCTTGAACACCGCGACGCGGTCGGCAAGCTTCAGCGCCTCGTCGATGTCGTGGGTGACGAACACGATCGTTTTGTGCAACTCGCTTTGCAAACGGAGGATTTCGTTCTGCAGCTCCTGGCGAACCACCGGGTCAACGGCGGAGAACGGCTCGTCCATCAACAGGATGGGCGGATCCGCGGCCAAGGCGCGCGCCACGCCGACCCGTTGTTGTTCACCCCCGGAGAGCTGGGCGGGGTAGCGAGTGGCGAGTTTGGGGTCCAGTCCGACGCGTTCGAGGACCTCGTACGCGATCTTGCGGGCCGCTCGACGGGATTGCCCTTTGAGGACCGGAACCGTTGCGACGTTGTCGATCACCCGTTGGTGCGGCATCAGTCCCGCGTGCTGGATGACGTAGCCGATTCCGAGTCGCAGCGTTACCGGGTTCACGCCTGCGACGTCCGCCCCGCCGACGGTGATGGTGCCGGAGGTCGGCTCGACCATCCGGTTGATCATCCTCAGCGCTGTGGTTTTGCCGCTGCCCGATGAACCGACGAACACCGTCAACTCGCCGTTGGGGACCGCCAGGTTCAGCCGGTCGACGGCGGCGGTCCCGTCGGCGAAAACCTTGCTGACGTTGTCGAAGACGATCGCTGCGTCCAGGTCGAACATCATTGCCCGATCGGGTGGTTGAAGCCGTTGTCACGCACCCACTTTCGGGCGGCCTGGCCGGGGTCCATGCCGGAGTTTCCCGCCACCGATGCGTTCAGCGCGGCCACCCCGGATGAGGTCAGTTTCGCCGACACCGCGTTGAGCACCTCTTCGAGCCGGTCAGATTTCTTCTGCGAATTCACCAGCGGCACAATGTTGCCGGCCAGAAAGTTGTGGCCCGGATCGGCCAGGACGACCAAGTGGTTTTGCGGGATGGCCGGCGAGGTGCTGAAGATATCGGCGGCCGTCACCCTGCCGTCCAGCAGTGCGCGCACGGTCACCGCCCCACCGCCGTCCTCGATGGCGACGAAATTTCCCGGGCTGATGTCGAGCCCGTATTTCCCCTTCAGGCCGGGCAGCCCGGCCGGCCTGGCCTGGAACGCCGACGACGCCCCGAACTTCACCTCGGCCGAATGTGCCGCCAAGTCGGCGATTGTCGCCAGATGCCACGAGGCGGCGGTCCCGCTGCTGACGGTCACGGTGTCGGTGTCGGAGGCCGGTGCCGGCGTCAGGATCGACAGGTCACCGGGCAGTCGCTGGCAGAGTTCCACCTCCACGGCATTGAGCACGGTCGCGGCGGAGTGGGGCGCGAAGTAGAGCAACAGGTTTCCGATGTACTCCGGCACCAAGTCGATGGAATGGTCTTTGAGCGCAGGGATGTAGGTCTCCCGGCTTCCGATGCCCATCCGTCGTCCGACATCAAAGCCATTGGCCTGCAACGCGTCCGCGTAGATCTCCGCCACAATCTGCGATTCGGGAAAGTCACCGGAGCCGACCACGATCGAATTCGGGCTCCGGGTCTGCGCCGCGAGCGGATCGGAATTACTGCACCCCGCAACAACGCACATGACCGTCAACCAAACTGCCGCTCGCGCGATCCCGTCCTGCGGGCGCGGCACCAACCCCATACCGCCGACAGTAACCTCAGAACCGCTGGGCCGGCGCCACCGACGGGGCCGGTTGCGTGGCTTAGTTTCATTTCGCGCGCGATGGGACGAAGATAGGACCATGAGCAGCCAAATTCCTGCCTCCCCCAGCCAGCCGCCCAGCGAGCCTGCCCCCGCGCCGAAGGCCGGCGCGCCACACAGGGAACCCGCCACCGGGTTCACCCGCGCCGGCGCGTTGTGGTCGTCGCTGATCGCCGGCTTCCTCATCCTGATCCTCTTATTGATCTTCATCACCCAGAACACGGCGACGGCGGACTTTACGTTCTTCAGCTTTCACTGGCGCCTCCCACTCGGGGTGGCCATCTTGCTGGCGGCCGTGGGGGGCGGCCTGATCACCGTGGCGGTCGGAACCGCGCGGATCGTTCAGCTACGCCGCGCGGCCAAGAAACACCTCGCCCGGGCGTCCGCGCCGCGTTAGCCCGGCCTCATTGAGAGTGAGCCGTGGGCGGGAATCGCCGAATTGGCGCCGTGAGCTCCCCCGAAGCCGTAGTCGCTCGCTTAGCCGGGCAGCTTGGTGAGTTCCGCCAGTCCGCGCGAGATCAGCGGCGCCACGACCTCCGGCATGTGCTCAGAGTCCATCCCACGCGCCTGATCCGACATGCGCCTGCGGAAATCAATACCGGCGGCGATGATGGCGAGCTTGAAATAGGCCAGCGCCATGTAGAACTCCCAATGCCTCAGCGGTAACCCCGAAACCAGCGAGTACCGGTCGGCAAGCTCGTCGGCCGTCGGCAACAGCGGTGACGTCCACGCCGCTTGCGCGTTGACGATTAGATCCAGAGCCGGATCGCGGTAGACACACATCAGGGCGGCGTCGCTGAGCGGGTCCCCGAGCGTCGACAGCTCCCAGTCCACGACGGCGCAAACCGTGGTCGGGTCGTCGGCGTCCAAAATGGTGTTGTCGATCCGGTAGTCGCCGTGCACGATCGACGTGCGGCCCTGTTGCGGAATCGATTGACGCAGGCCGGAATGCAGTCGCTCCACATCGGCGTCCCGACGGTCTTCGGGCAGCCTCACCAGCTCCCATTGCGAGCCCCACCGCCGCACCTGGCGCTCGAGGTATCCGCTGGGCTTTCCGAAGTCGGCGAGACCGACGGCGTTCGGGTCGACGCCATGTAAATCGACGAGCACCCGGATCAGCGAGTCCACGCAGCCTCCGATGACGGTGTGACTGAGCGCTTCGAGTTGAGCCCGGCGGCGCACCACCTGGCCGGCAACGAATTCGACGATCTGGAACGGGGCACCCAGCACCGACTCGTCCTCGCACAGCGCGATGGCCCGCGCCACGGGAACCGGAGTATCCCGCAGCGCGGCGACCACCCGGAACTCGCGGGCCATGTCGTGCGCCGACGGGGTCAGCCCGTGCAGCGGCGGCCGCCGCACCAGCCAGCTGGTCGCCTCGTCGTAGACGCGGAAGGTCAGATTGGAGCGGCCACCGGAAATGAACTCCGCCTGTAACTCGCCGTCGCGTTCGATGCCGAGCGAACGCAGATACCGGTCCAGCGAGGCCAGGTCGAGCCCTTCGAGTTGGTCAGCTGAAGTCACCGGACTTGTTTACCACCGCGGCCTGCCCGAACTGCTCACCACCGCTGATTTCGGGGCAGCAGGTCCCACACGTGTTCGGTCGTGTTGACGGCCGCCACCGTCGGCTGACCGGAGCGGGAGAACAACAGCCGGCTCACCGACGCGTAGTCGACGGGAAACGACAACAGCCGGGCGGTGCCCAGGATCTCGTGCAGCAGCACGTTGATCACCCCGCCGTGGCTGAACACGGCCACCGTGTCCTCGGGATCGGCAGCGGTGACAAGGTCGTCGACCGCCGCGCGGACACGGGTGCGAAAAGCGTCCTCGTCGACCGCACCGGGCAGATGCCCCTGAGCCAGGCGCGCCCACTCGTCGGGCATTTCCTGCCGGATCTGCTCGACGGGGATGTACAGCGGGAGGTCGCGGTCGTATTCGGCGAACCGATCGTCGATCTCGACGGCCAGGTCACGCGCCGTTGCGACCGGTTCCGCGGTCTGGATGGCGCGCCGCTGCGGGCTGCTCAGCACCCGGGCGATGGGGAACCTGGCCAGCGCCTCGGGCAGCCGCTGGACTTGCGCGAACCCTTCGTCCGACAGGTCCGGGTCGGAGCCCTCGCCGTGTTCGCTGCGCAGCGGCAGCGCATGCCGGATCAAAAGCACTTGCATCGAGTGTTCCCGTCGTCTGGTCCTCCGGTGGCCTCGCCAAGCCTCGCACGTCACCACGGCGCTCTTGCCGGCCCAGCGGAGAATGCTATTCTCTCAGCGGAGAGCGGGGTATGCAGACAATGGTGACTGCCGGTGATACTCAACTGGACGCGGGCGTGCTGGCGCGCTGGCTGGATGCTCACGGAGCGCCGGGCAATGGCGACGAACTGCAGCTGCAGCAGTTGACGGGTGGTTCGCAGAACACCCTGTATCTCATCGAGCGCGGTGGCGAGCGCATGGTGTTGCGGATGCCCGGCGCGGGCGCGGACGCCGCCCGCATCGACGGCTTGCTCCGAGAGATCCGGCTGGTCCGCGCGCTGTCCGGCACCGACGTCCCGCACGCCGCGCTGATCGCCGCGGACGACTCCGGCACCGTGCTGGGGATGCCGTTCTACGTCATGCAGGCGATCGACGGGTGGAGCCCGATGGACGGTGGGTGGCAGGCGCCGTTCGACACCGACCTCGCGGCGCGGCGCGGCCTGGCCTTCGAGCTGGTCGCCGGCGCCGCCAAGCTCGGCCGGGTGGATTGGCGCGCCCAGGGCCTCGAGGGCTTCGGCCACCCGGACGGCTTCCACGAACGGCAGGTCGATCGCTGGCTGGCGTTCCTGAACTCGTACAAGGTGCGCGACCTTCCCGGGTTGGACGAGGCCGCCGACTGGCTGCGCCGCAACCGTCCCATGCGCTACACGCCGGGCATCATGCACGGCGATTACCAGTTCGCCAACGTGATGTTCGCGCGCGGGGCGCCGGCTCGATTGGCCGCCATCGTGGACTGGGAGATGACGACGGTCGGTGATCCGCTGCTGGACCTCGCCTGGGCGCTATTGGGCTACGACGGCGAGGAGCCGCGCGCCGACGGGTTCTATCTGGACATGCGCGGCATGCCCAGGCGTAGCGAGCTCCTGGAGCACTACCAGACCATCAGCGGGCTTTCCACCGACAACATCGATTACTACCTGGTGCTGGCCAATTGGAAGCTCGGCATCGTGTTGGAGAAGACCTACGCCGCCGGTGTACGAACCGGACCCCGAAAAGGAGGGGTTGATCCGAAGATCACCGACGCGTTCGGGCCGATGATCCTGCAACTGATTGCCACGGCAGCCGAGCTGGCCCGATCGCTAGTCTCGAAGGGCCGAACGGGCTACTGAAATGGGTTATGCGGATCAGCTTTTCGACCTCACCGACCGGGTGATCCTGATCACCGGCGGCAGCCGCGGCCTGGGACGCGAGATGGCGTTCGCCGTCGCACGTTGTGGCGCCGACGTGGTGATCGCCAGCCGCAACATGGACAACTGCGTGAGCACCGCCAAGGAGATCCGGGCGGAGACCGGCCGCTCGGCCATGCCGTACCAGGTGCACGTCGGGCGCTGGGATCAGCTCGACGGGTTGGTGGCGGCGACGTACGAGCGCTTCGGCAAGGTCGACACGTTGATCAACAACGCCGGCATGTCACCGCTGTACGACAAGCTGACCGACGTGACCGAGAAGCTGTTCGACGCGGTGGTCAACCTGAATCTCAAGGGCCCCTTCCGGTTATCGGCGTTGGTCGGCGAGCGGATGCTCGCGGCCGGGCGCGGGTCGATCATCAACGTGAGCTCCACCGGGTCGCTGCGGCCGAACGGCGGCATCATTCCCTACGCCGCGGCCAAGGCCGGCCTCAACGCGATGACGGAGGGCCTGGCCCAAGCGTTCGGCCCGACCGTGCGGGTCAACACGCTGATGGCCGGACCGTTCCTCACCGACGTCAGCAAGGCCTGGAATCTCGAGCAGGGCGGTAATAACTTCGGTCACCTGTCGCTGCAACGCGCCGGCGACCCGCCCGAAATCATCGGGGCCGCATTGTTCCTGGCTTCCGACGCATCCAGCTTCACCACCGGTTCGATCCTGCGCGCCGATGGCGGGATCCCTTAACAAATAGGAGCATCGAATGTCTTGGGACTTCTCCACCGAGCCGGAGTTCGAAAAGAAGCTGCAGTGGATCCGTGAGTTCGTCCGCGAGGAGGTGGAGCCACTTGAGGTGCTCTTCCCGGGCTGCGAGTTCCTGCCGCTCAACGACGAACGCCGCCGGATCGTCGATCCGCTCAAACAGCAGGTCCGCGACAACGGCTTGTGGGCGCCGCATCTGGGGCCGGAGCTGGGTGGGCAGGGCTTCGGCGCGGTCAAGTTGACGCTGATCAACGAGATCCTGGGCCGCAGCCCGTGGGCCCCGATCGTCTTCGGGACGCAGGCACCCGACACCGGCAACGCCGAGATCATCGCGCGCTTCGGAACGCAGGAGCAAAAAGACCGCTATTTGGCGGGCCTGCTGTCCGGCGAGATTTTCTCGTGCTTTTCGATGACCGAACCGCAGGGCGGTGCCGATCCGCGGGTTTTCCGGACCCGCGCGGTCCGCGACGGTGACGACTGGGTGATCACCGGGCGGAAGTACTTCTCCTCCAACGCGTCCGTCGCGTCGTTCTTGATCGTCGTCGCCATCACCGACCCCGATGTGCCCGTCCACCGTGGTGCCTCCATCTTTCTGGTGCCGGCCGGTACCGAAGGCCTGACCATCGAAGCCAACCATCACCTGGTCGGGGCTCTCCCCCACGAGCCGGGTCATTCGCTGGTGCAGTACGACGGCGTACGGGTGTCGTCCGATGCGTTGCTCGGCGAACCCGGTCAGGGCTTCCTGATCCTGCAGACCCGGCTGGCCGGTGGACGGCTGCACCACGCGATGCGGTCGATCGGGATGGCCCAACGGGCGGTCGAGATGATGTCCCGTCGCGCGAAAAGCCGTTTCACACAGGGCAGCTCGCTCGCTGACAAGCAGCTGGTGCAGGAGTTCATCGCCGACTCATACACCGAGCTGACACCGTTCCGGCTGACCGTACTGCACGCCGCGTGGCTGATCGACAACGGCGACGAGAGTGCCGCCCGCTCCGAGATCGCGGCCTGCAAGGTCTTGGCGTCGCAGGTGCTCAAATCGATTGGTTTGCGGGCGATACAGGTGCACGGTGCGATTGGGCTGACCGAGCAGCTGCCGCTGGTCAACGTGCTTCTCGGGGGCATCGCGCTCGGTCTGGCCGACGGCCCGACCGAGGCGCACAAGGTGAACCTGGCGCGCATGCTGCTCAAGGGCTACGAGGCCGAGGACGAGGACTGGCCCAGCGAGTCGCTCGATGTGCGGCGTGCGGCCGTCCGCGCCAAATATAGTGCGCTCGTTGACAAATAGCAGAGTCACCGCGGCCGTCGAGCGCGCGCTTGACGAACGCCAGCGGGAGGCCACCGAGGAGGTGGAGCGCATCCTGGCCGCCGCGGTGCGGGTCATGGAGCGCGTGGCCCCGGAGCCGCCACGGGTCAGCGACATCGTCGCCGAGGCCGGCTCGTCGAACAAGGCGTTCTACCGGTACTTCGCCGGCAAGGACGATCTCATCTTGGCGGTCATGGAACGCGGGGTTGCCATCGTCGTGTCGTACCTTCAGCACCAGATGGCCAAGGAGTCCAGGCCGCGGGACAAGGTCGAGCGCTGGATCGAGGGCACGTTGGCGCAGGTCGCCGACCCGCACCTGATCAGCATGAGCCGCGCGGCGGCCGGGCAGATGTCGGCGGCCACCAACTGGCGCGCGGCCGATCAGGAGATGATGCGGCCGCTGCGTGACCTACTGATCGAACCCCTTGCGGCCCTCGGCAGTAACGACGTCGAACGCGACGTCGAGGCGGTGTTCTCCTGCACCGCCGCGACTATGCGGCGCTATGTGGGTTCGGCCGACCGGCCGCGCCCCGACGACATCGAGCATCTGGTGCGGTTCTGCTTGCGCGGGCTGGGAGTCGGCTGATGCGCGCCGCACTCTGCCGTTCCTACGGCACGCCGGAGGACCTGGTCATCGACGACCTGCCCGATCCCGTCCCGGGTCCGGGCCGGCTGTTGGTGCGGGTGCACGCCGCGGCGGTCAACTTCCCCGACGTGCTGCTGATCGCCGGGAAATATCAGATCAAGATTCCGGTGCCGTTCATTCCCGGCAGCGAGTTCGCGGGTGAGGTGGTGGCGGTCGGCGATGGCGCGCCGTTTCGGCCGGGTCAGCGCGTGTCGGCGACCACGCCAACCGGGGCGTTCGCCGAACAAGCAGTGGTCGACGCGGGGTCCGTGTCGCTCGTACCCGACGACGTCGACTTCGCCTCCGCCGCGGCATTCGGCGTCACCTACCGCACCGCGTATCACGCGCTGCGATCGGTCGCCGAAGTAAGACAGGGGGATTGGGTGGTGGTGCTGGGCGCCGCCGGCGGCGTGGGGCTGGCGGCCGTCGACCTGGCGGTCGCCATGAAGGCCCGGGTGCTGGCGGCGGCGTCCAGTCCCGAGAAGCTCGCGTTGTGCAGGCAGCGCGGGGCGGAGGCGACCGTCGATTACGACCGGGAAGACCTCAAGACGCGAATTCGTGAACTGACCGGCGACGCCGCCCGGGTCGTGATCGACCCCGTCGGAGGATCGTATTCCGAACCGGCGCTGCGCGCCCTGGCCCGCGGGGGGACCTTCGTCACCCTCGGCTACGCCGCGGGCGCCATCCCGTCGATTCCCCTCAACCTCGTTCTGCTCAAGGGAATCACTATTTGTGGCATGGAGATTCGCACCTTCATGGGTGACCGGCCCGACGATGCCGCGCGTGACCTGCGCGAGCTCTCGCAGATGTTCGCCGCCGGGACGATCCGCCCGTACATCGGCGCGCGGTTCCCCCTATCCGACACGGCGGCGGCGTTGCGGATGGTGGCCGAACGCACGGCTCTGGGCAAGGTCGTCATCGACGTGGCGTGAGGCGGTTCGCCACAGCCGTCACTTCGGTCGCCGCCGAGAAGGATTCGCCTATCTGCCCGATCCCCTCCGCACCGACACTGGTGGGGCGGATGGTTACGGTGTGACGATGTTGAAATTCGGGTCGGGCTGGTCGAGCACACCGAGGAAGGCCTGGAGTGCCGCCTGGTCCCCGGATATTTCCAGTCCGGGCGAGGTGAAGTCGCCCATCGTCACGGCCAGCAACCGAAACTTGCTGCCCAGCATGATCGTAACGGTGGCCGTCGCGGATTCGGCCGCCACCTTGCGGTAGACGAGCACCCCGTTACGCAGGGTGAGCCGGTAGTTGGCGGCCAGATCGGCGAAGGTGATGTCGATGGCGACGTCGAGGTCCCAGCTGCGCGGTCCGTTGACCCGGATGGCCAGGCTGTCGAAGATCTGTTCCGGTGTCAGCTGGTTGAACATCGAGGGCGAGGCGGCCGTGACGGCGGTGCCGAAGTTGCCGGCGCGTAATTCGGTTGCGCCGCTCATGAAGAAATTGCGCCACGTCGCGTTCTCGGCACCGAAGGCCAACTGCTCCAGCGTATCGGCGTACAGCGCCCGGGCTGCGGGATGTTCACTGTCGGTGAAGATGGCGTGATCCAGAAGCGTCGCCGCCCAACGGAAATCACCGGAGTCGAACGCTGACTTGGCCATCTCTGCGACGCGGTCGATTCCGCCCATCGCCTCGACGTATCGGGGGCCGAGGGCTTCGGGGGGATGGGGCCACAGGCGGGCGGGGTTGCCGTCGAACCATCCCATGTAACGCTGGTAGACCGCCTTCACGTTGTGGCTGACCGACCCGTAATACCCGTGGGTGTGCCAGGCCCGGTCCAGCGCCGGTGGCATTCGGAACATTTCGGCGATCTCCACACCGGTATAGCCCTGGTTGAGCAGTCGCAGGGTCTGGTCGTGCAGGTAGGCGTACATATCGCGTTGTACCGACAGGAATCCGACGATGTTCTCCCGCCCCCAGGTCGGCCAGTGGTGGGAAGCGAACACCACGTCGGCGCGGTCGGCGAAGGTGTCGATCGCCTCGGTGAGGTAGCCCGACCAGGCATGCGGGTCGCGCACCAGCGCGCCGCGCAGGGTCAGCAGATTATGCAGGTTGTGGGTGGCGTTCTCGGCCATGCACAGGGCGCGGAAACGTGGAAAATAGAAGTGCATTTCGGCGGGCGCCTCGGTACCGGGCGCCATCTGGAACTCAATCTCCACGCCGTCGATGGTGTGCGTTTCGCCGGTCTCCCGGATGTCGACGGTGGGGACGATGATGGCGACCTCGCCGGTGGACGTGGCCTGGCCGAGCCCGCAGCCCACCTGGTCCAGCGGTCCGCGCGGCAGCAGGGTGCCGTACATATAGGTGGCGCGGCGCGCCATTGCCGTGCCGGCGTAGACGTTCTCCTGAACCGCGTGCTCGACGAAGCCCTCGGGCGCCAACACGGCCACCGCACCGGAGTCCACGTCCGCCTCCGAGGTGACGCCCAGCACGCCGCCGAAGTGGTCGACGTGGCTGTGGGTATAGATGACCGCGACTACGGGGCGGTCACCGCCTCGGTGGGTGCGGTACAAGACCAGCGCGGCGGCGGCCACCTCGGTGGACACCAGGGGGTCGATGACAATGATGCCGGTGTCGCCCTCGACGAAAGTCACGTTGGAGAGGTCGAGGCCGCGGACCTGATAGATGCCCGGCACCACTTCGTATAGGCCCTGCTTGGCGTTCAGGGCCGACTGTCGCCACAGGCTGGGGTGCACCGACGTCGGCGCCGGACCGTCCAGGAACGAGTAGGCATCGTTGTCCCACACGACGCGGCCATCCGCCGCCTTGATGACGCAGGGGGACAGGGAGGCGATGAAGCCGCGATCAGCATCGCCGAAATCCGCGACGTCATCGAACGGCAGGGCATGGTCGCGATGTGCCGACTCGATGATCGCGGTGGGGGCTTTGTGCTTCACCGGCAATACCTTGCCACTAATGGCACGTGGAAAACGATCCAGATGTCGCGTTGCTGATAAATGCGAAATTAATTTCGCAGGACCCTAGCTCTGCGGCCCAGTTAACCCGCATACTTCCCAACGGTTCGTCAAAGCCGACGGATCGCTGGGATCGGGCAAAGGAGAACAGGTGAAGCGTGGACTGACAGTTGCGGTAGCTGGGGCGGCAATTCTGGCCGCGGGCATGTCCGGCTGTTCGAACAACAAGTCGACTACGAGCGGTTCGGGAACCAGTTCGGCTGCAGGTACGTCGGTAAGCGCCGGCACGGGTTCCGGCCCCAAGGTGACGATCGACGGCAAGGACCAGAATGTCACCGGCTCGGTGGTGTGCACGACGGCCGGCGGCAGCGTCAACATCGCGATCGGTGGGGCAGCGACTGGCATCGCCGCCGTGCTCACCGATGCCAGCCCGCCCCAGGTGAAGTCCGTCGGGCTCGGCAACGTCAACGGCGTGACGCTGGGCTACACCCAAGGCGGCCAGGGCAACGCCTCGGCGACCAAAGACGGCAGCACCTACAAGATCACGGGCACCGCCACGGGCGTCGACATGGCCAACCCGACGCAGCCGGTGAACAAGCCGTTCGAAATCGACGTCACCTGCGCTAGCTAGACGAAGACACGGGCGGTTGCCACCCAGTGAGTGGCAACCGCACCGTGAACTCGGTGTGTCCGGGTGAGCTGTTCACGGCGATGGTCCCGTGGTGCGCCCTGACGACCGCTGAGACGATCGCCAGGCCCAGCCCCGTGCTGCCGCCTTTGCGGGAGCGTGAGGAATCGCCGCGGGCAAACCGCTCGAACACCTCGGACTGAAGCGTCGCCGGAATGCCGGGGCCGTTGTCGATGACCTGCAGCACGCTGCACGACGGCTCGGCGCACAACCTCGTCGTCACGACCGTGCCCGCGCCGGTGTGCACCCGGGCGTTGGCCAGCAGATTGGTCAGCACCTGGTGCAGCCGCGCCGCGTCGCCCGGGACGACCACAGGTTCGTCGGGCAGGTCGAGTTCCCACTGGTGGTCCGGCCCCGCCACGTGGGCGTCGTTGACCGCGTCCAGAGCCAGGCGCGACAGGTCGACCGGTTCGCGTTCCAGCGGCCGGCCGGAGTCCAGCCGGGCCAGGAGCAACAGGTCCTCGACCAGCCGCGTCATCCGCTCCGTCTCGGATGCCACCCGGCTCATCGCGTGCGCCACCGCCTCGCGGTCGTCGCCCATACGTTGGGTGAGCTCGGTGTAGCCGCGGATGGCGGCGAGCGGCGTCCGCAGTTCGTGACTGGCATCGGCAACGAACTGCCGAACCCGGGTCTCGCTGGCCTGCCGCGCCGACAGCGCGGCGGAGATGTGGTCCAGCATCCGGTTGAGCGCCGACCCGAGTTGACCCACCTCGGTAGCGGGGTTGGCGTCGGATTCGGCTACCCGCACCGGCAGTTCGACCTCGCCGCGGTCCAAGGGCAACTCGACCACTTCGCTGGCCGTTTGCACGACGCGGCGTAGCGGAGCCAGCGCGCGCCTGATGATGACGGCCCCGGCGGTCGTCGCGGCAACCAGCGCGATCACGGTAACGGTCCCCAAGATGACCAGCATCCGGATCATCGTGGCGTCGATGTTCGACATCGACAGGCCGGTGACGATGACGTCTCCCCCGCTGCGGCTCGGGGCGGCGAGGAGGCGGTATCGGCCCAGCCCGTCGAGGTTCAGCGTTACCGGCTTGCGACTGCCGGTGATCTGTTCGAGTTGAGTTTGCGCAGCCGGGGTTAGGGCGGCTCGCGCGCCGCTGCTGGTCAGGTAGCCCGCGTCAATCGTCTTGCCGTGGTTGACCACCGCGGCCACCACGCCCGCCGGCTGGCCCGGGGCATCGAGGAACCGCGGACCGGGACCCGGCCTGGGACTGAAGCGTGATTCGTGCCGCCAGCCGGGACGTTTCGGTTCGGGATATAACAGCGCTGAGCGGTCGGAGGCCCCGCCGAGCTGGCCGTCGAGCTGCGCCACGAGGTGGTGCAACAGCGAGAGTTCGGTGGCGGCGGTGATGCCGATGCAGACGACCGCGAGGACGACGACCTGTCCGACCAGCAGCCGTAATCGAAGCGACCAGGCCCGGCGGCCGCTAACGGGCCGGCTTGAGGACATACCCCGCCCCGCGCAGCGTATGGATCATCGGCTCGCGACCGCTGTCGATCTTCTTGCGCAGGTAGGAGATATAGAGCTCGACGATGTTGGAGCGGCCACCGAAGTCGTAACTCCACACCCGGTCGAGGATCTGCGCCTTGCTCAGCACGCGCTTGGAGTTGCGCATCATGAACCGCAGCAGCTCGAACTCCGTGGAGGTCAACGAGATCGGTTCACCGCCGCGCGTCACCTCGTGACTGTCCTCGTCCAGCACCAAGTCGCCGACCACCAATTGCGCGCCGCTATCGACCGTCGTGACACCGGTGCGCCGCAGTAGAGCGCGCAAGCGCAGCACCACCTCTTCGATGCTGAACGGCTTGGTGACATAGTCATCGCCGCCCGCGGTCAGCCCGGCGATGCGGTCTTCCACAGAATCCTTGGCCGTCAGCAGCAGCACCGGTAGCTGCGGGTTTTCTTCGCGCAGCTTGTGCAGGACGTCCAAGCCGCTCATGTCGGGGAGCATCACGTCGAGAACGACGACGTCGGGCCGCTGGGCCCGGGCCGCCGCGATCGCCGAGGACCCGTCGCCGGCGGTGGCGATGTTCCAGCCCTCGTAGCGCAAAGCCATCGACACCATCTCGGCGAGGACGGGTTCGTCGTCGACGACGAGCACGTTGATCGGATTGCCATCGGCGCGGCACATAACCACCCGCTCCACCGAGGCTCGAGACTGCGTCACAGGTTCTAGTATCCGCCCCTGCCTGGGCTGGCGCTATGGCATTACTATGTGTCGGCTGTGAGAAATCTGCGTGACTGCGGAGGCGCAGTCACGCAGATTTTCTGGATTGTCGCGAGGGCCTAATACCAGTACCGGCGGCCTGCGACCGGCCGGCCCACCGAGCCCATGATCCAGAGCACCGCGCCGATGACGAGCAAGACGATGCCGAGCACCCATAGCAAATGGATGCCGAACACGAATCCGAGAATGAGCAGAACTACGCCCAAGACGATCATGACCATTTCCTTTGTTCGAGGGGTGTTAGGCAACTAGGCCACTGGGCATTGAACTCGGCTGTGGTACGTGGCAGTCCTTGACTTTCGGGTTCACACCCGCGTAGTTCAAGGGTCCCGCGACCACGGTCAACGCGATGTTTCCCGCTGTGACACAACTTGTTGACCCACCTTTGAAGTAGTCGCGTTGATATGCCGCGAAGACTCCGATCAGCAGCCACACCAGGACAATCGCGCCGATAATTCCGCGACCACGCATGGTGACCTCCATTGTGTTCGAGAAAGGTATCTTCTCGTGCGGTTAGTTTTACCCGTTGCACTTGCGTCTAAACCTCGTCGACGCCGCGAGCCCGGCGCCGTCGCCGAGCCGCCACGTATGGCCGAACCTCCCTGCGCCACACATCGACCGTCAGACCTACGGTATCCGCACGTAGCTACGACCCGGCCGCTCGGGTGGAGCAGATGGCGTCCGATCACGGCGGCTGAACGGCCCGCCAGGGTCATCGATGAGCGGGCCGTAATGAGTCCGTTCTTCGTCAACATCGCCGTCGCGCTCATCTGGGAGGGCTGATCGACCGCGGGCCCGTCGGGCACCGGCTGGCAGCTCGTCGCGCTGGCGGCACCCGAGCGGCTACGGTCGGGCTGGCTCAACGGCATCAAACACTGGCAAGTGGACTACTCCGGCGCGTGCCCGGCGTCTCATTGACCTTTCCAGTCGGCGCCGCCGAACCGAATGACACCCTGATCGCCTGCGCAGAATCGACGCCGGATCGATCGTCCTCAGACCCCGCGCACCTGACACGGCACCCCGTTGACCACCTGGGTGTTACTGGGGACGTCGATCAGATCCGGCGGATTGAGCAGGTTCGAGTTCACCCCGCGATGAGCGTTGGCCACACCGAGGCGGGTGCCGGCTGCGCCGTGTCCCCAGCCGTGCGGCAGCGACACCACCCCGGGCATCATCTCGTCGCTGACCTCCGCGGGGACCGATACCGCCCCCTCCGAGGTGCTGACCCGCGCGAGTTGCCCGCTTGCCAGCCCGATCCGGGTGGCGTCGTCGGGATGGATGAGCAGTGTGCACCGGTCCCGGCCGCGCATCAGCGACGGCACGTTGTGCAGCCAGGAGTTGTTGGATCGCAGATGTCGCCGGCTGGTCAGCATCAGAGCCTCGTCGGCTCTGTCCAGCCGCGCACGCAGCCGGGGCACATCCTCGGTGAAGACGTCGTGGACCAACTCGATGGCACCCGAGGGTGTGGTGAGCGCGTCGTCGAGGCGGCCGCCCTCCAGATCGCCAAGGTGCAGCCCGTCAGGGTGTGCGCGCACCTCGTCGAGAGTGAGCCCGCCCGGTTCGGCGCCCAGCTGATCACCCCACGGGCCGAGCCGGACGTAGAGGTCGAAGAGGCGTTCCGGGCCTTGCCCTTTCAGCGCGGCCATCGCCTCGGTGGCGTCGCGGCCCGTCAGCGGCGTGTGCGGCTGCGCGCACATGGTGGCGACCAGACCCGCGGTGTACAGGTCGTCCATGGCGATGACGTCGACATCGGGCAGCGGTGTCCCGAGCACCGCCCCGGCCAGGCGCAGCAGCACCTCCCATTCGGTTGGCCGAATCGGGTCGGGTGCGAAGACGGGTTCGGACCACTTCAGGCACGAGGTGATGGCATACATCCAGTAGAGGTCGTCGGCGTGCGGGCGTTCCAGCGGCGAAAGTCCCGGGAAGATGACGTGTGCGTGCCGGGTGGTCTCGTTGAGCCAATTGTCCACGCAGATGAAGGCATCCAGCGCCGACAGCGCCCCATCGAGGCGCCCGGCGGCTGGTGCCGAAATCGCCGGATTGCCCGCCACGCTGATCAGGCCACGGATCCGACCGTCACCGGGAGTAAGGATCTCCTCGGCCAGGCAGCTGACCGGAAACTGGCCCAGCACCTCATCGACGCCGCGTACCCGCGACGCGAAGCGGCCGAACGCCCACCGGGGCCCGGTCTGGTCGGGCGGCTTCATGAACATCGGCGAATACACCGCTGGTTTGGGGAACACCGCTCCCCCGCGCCGGTCGACGGCGCCGAGCGCGGTGTTCAGCACGAACACCAGCCAGGTGGCCAGCGTGCCGAACTCCTGCGTGCAGGCCCCAATTCGGCTGTAGAGCACTGGATTCGACGCCGAGGCGAGATCGTGCGCCAACCTGCGGATCGTGGCAGCGGGGATTCGGCTCGGGCCGGCGACGGCCTCGGGGGTGAACGGCTCGGCCAACCCGATCACCTCCCGGAGGCCGAGCACCCGGTCCTGCAGATGACGATGCGGACGAAGCAGTCCGTCGGCGGCGAGGGTGCGCAGGATGGCGAACAGCACCAGTGCGTCGGTCCCCGGCCGGATCGGCACCCACTCGGACGCGCGCTGCGCGGTCTCGGTGCGCCGGGGGTCGACGACCACCACCGTGCCGCCGCGACGGCGGATTGCCGCCAGATGCCCGACGACGTCGGGCGCCGAGAGCATCGACCCCTGCGAGGCCGCCGGATTGGCGCCGACGACCACCAAGTAATCGGTGCGGGCCACATCCGGGATCGGCGCGTTCCACATCCCCCCGAACAGCAAGGTGCCCACCACATTCAGCGGCCATTGGTCCACCGTGCCGGGTGAGTAGTACGCCCCCATCCCGGCGGCCGACGCCATCGCCACCAGCGCGCCGATGTAGGTACTCAGACCCAGGTTGTGCGCAACCGGATTGCCCACGTACACGGTGAGCGCCCGGGCGCCGTCGGTGTCGAGAACCGGCCGCAGCACTCGCTCCGCCTCGACGAAGGCATCCTCCCACGAGCAGGCAACGTGGGTACCGTTGCGCTGCTTGATCATCGGGGTTCGAAGTCGGTCGGCGTCGTCGTGCAGATGGCCGAGCGCGGTGCCCTTCGGGCACAGGTGGCCGGCCGACCAGACGTCGTCGGGATTTCCCCGGATGTCGGTGACGCTGGTGCCGTCCACAGTGACTCGAAGTCCGCACATGGCCTCACACAGCGGACATGTCACGCGATGAACGACAGCGGCACCCTCGCCCAACAACCGACTCGACACTTGTCCATGCTAGGACAGACGAGAGCCGACCCGGTCAGCTCTGGCGCTGCTACTCTGCGCACCCGCCGATAATGACCAAATACGTCAGCGCCGCCGGCTCGGGTTGCCGGTGCCGGTACCGGTGGCGCGTCGCGCGCGACTCGGCGTGTTCACGTTCACCGCTGCGGCTGGGCCTCGCCGGCTGGGTGGTTTGTGCTCGGTCGTGGCTTCGTCGCGGTGGGTGGTGATCAGCCGGGCGATCGCATTGATGGACACCGGGGTCAGCGACCAGGCGTCCAGGCCGACGTGGATGCTGTGCTCACGCAGCCGGGCGGTGCTGTGCAGGTGACCGTGCAGCAGCCAGGCGCCCAGGGACGGGAGTGCTCGGTCAGTTCCGTCGTCGTGACTGACAACGATCGGGCTGAACTAGTAGCCGTAACCGTGCCAGTGCCCTTGGTCGCGGGATCCCCGTCGTACCAATGTTCGTCGTGGCAGCGCCGCCCGTCCCAGTTGTTGCCCCAGCCGGGATCCCGGTGCTGCCCAGGACACCAGTGATAGCGCGGGCACGGGTACGTCAAATGTCCACGCGGCTTGTCCAAGGCTCAGTCGGCTCGCCGCTGTGCGGACACGTAAAGCGTGGGCGGCATTGACTCTTCGGCGCCCCGGGGAATGGTGCGGCCGTAGCGGGCCATCAATTCCGCGAACGTGGCCGTCGTGACGTCCCAGCCATGGTCCCGCAGCCAGCCGTCGACGGCTGTTCGCTCCTCCGCGTACCAGAGGTCGTCGAAGTCAGTGATCTCGGCGTTGACCAACTTGGCGGCAGCGGCGCGCATGCGCTGCATGTCGTCGCGCTGACGCCGCACGAGTTGCGGATCGGTGAAACCCGCGCCGGGGACATTGGAAGCCAGCCAGCTGCCTGCGACGCTGAGGGAATGTATGCGCTCGAACAACAGGTCCTGCGCCTGTGCCGGCAAATAACGAACCAGCCCCTCGGCGGACCATGCACCCGGCCGGGACGGATCAAAGCCGGCCTCGCGCAACGCTTTCGGCCAGTCCTGCCGCAGATCTACCGGCACGTTCACGAGCTGTGCGGCCGGCTGTGCGCCGTGGTTACGCAATGTCTCCGCTTTGAACTCCAGCACCTTGGGTTGGTCCAGCTCGTACACGACCGTGCCGTCCGGCCACGGCAGCCGCCAGGTGCGCGCGTCGAGCCCGGCCGCCAAAATCACCACCTGCCGGACACCGGTATCGGCCGCGCGGAGGAAGAACTCGTCGAAGAACGCCGTCCGCGTCGCCATGAAGTCGATCATCAGCTGGATCCGCGTCTCTACGTCCGGTTCGAGTTCGATCGCCTTGGCCAGCAGCGCCGGATCCGCGTAGATGCTCCACATTCCCTCGCCTGCGGCGTCGACGAACAGGCGCGCGAACGGGTCGTTGATGAGCGGATTCCTGCTTTCGGTCTCCGCGGCGCGGGCCGCGGCGACACCCAGAGCGGTGGCTCCCACGCTTTGGGTGATGTCCCAGGAGTCGTTGTCGGTACGCGGCATGGCCCATCCCTCGTCGGTTGGAAGTAAGTTGCGCACACTATTCTTCCAGCCGCGGACCGTCCGAGCCGCCCGTCGGCCGTGCCCTAGGCTTTTCCCAGACGGTCCACAGGTTGCGAAGGAGTGGCGATGGCGCGGTCCCCGCAGGAGGTGTTCGCCCACCCCGGCGGGGCGCCGGCCGCGGTCGACCTCGGCGGAATCGTCGCGGCCGATTCGGCGCGTAACCGGGTTGACGACGGCGTCGACACTTTCGTATTCCGCGACGGCGTGATCCGGGCGCAGACCGTGCGATACGCCCCGCAACCCAAGGGCTGACCGTGGATCACGTCAACTTGGAAGCGGTCGCGTATTGGATGTCGGGACAGGAGCTCGGCGAGGGGCCGCTCGAGGATGTTTCCAGCGTCACCGGCGGCACGCAGAACGTGATGCTGCGATTCACCAGGGCCGGCCGGCCCTACGTGCTGCGGCGCGGTCCTCGCCACCTGCGTCCCCGCAGCAACAGTGTCATCCTGCGGGAAACCAAAGTCCTCGCCGCGCTGGCCGGCTCGGATGTGCCGCACCCGCGCCTGATCGCCACGTGCGAGGACCCGAGTGTGCTCGGCGACGCGGTCTTCTACCTCATGGAGCCGGTCGACGGATTCAACGCCGGCGAGGGGCTGCCGTCGTTGCACGCGGGTGACGCCGACGTCCGGTACCAGATGGGCCTTTCGATGGCAGACGCGCTGGCGAAATTGGGCGCTGTCGACCATGTCGCGGTCGGCCTGGCCGATTTCGGCAAGCCCGCCGGCTTCCTGGAACGCCAGGTGCCGCGCTGGCTTTCGGAGCTGGAGTCCTACAACGCGTACGAGAATTACCCCGGTCCGGAGATCCCGGGAATCGAGCAAGTGGCGTCGTGGCTGGAAGAGCGCCGGCCGACCAACTGGATACCCGGGATCATGCACGGCGACTACCACGCCGCCAACGTGATGTTCTCCCGGACCGGGCCGGACGTGGTCGCCATCGTCGATTGGGAGATGTGCACGATCGGTGACCCGCTGCTGGACTTGGGCTGGCTGCTGGCCACCTGGAGACAGCCCGACGGTTCGAGCGTGTTCAGCCACGCCCTGGGCGGCCAGGACGGGTTGGCCAGTACCGGCGAACTATTCGAGCGCTACGCCGCCAACACCACCCGCGACTTGTCGCATGTCACCTGGTACACGGTGCTGGCCTGCTTCAAGCTCGGCATCGTAATCGAGGGGACCCTGGCCCGTGCGTGCGCGGGCAAGGCGGAGAAAGAGGTGGGCGACCAACTCCACGCGGCTACCGTCCACCTCTTTGATCGGGCGCTCACGCTAATCGAGACGTAGAACTGACGTGCCCGGAATGTATCGATTCGCCTAATGTATTAGGCCGTTTCGTTGTCACCTTCACCGCAGTAAAACGCGCCTACAAATACCGCGTCTCGCATTCGAATTGTCCGGCAATCACGTTTTGGCGGCTGGAAGCAAATCCTGCTTGTCAACCCGGTACCCGCCCCGTAGGGCCGCCGCCGACGACCGATTACCATCTCCTGTCGTGCCGCCTTACCCTGAGGAACCCGACTACTACTCCGAGCCCACCCAGACCGCGCGCTACGGCGGTTACTACGACCAAGCGCCCGAACCACCGGAGCCCCCGACGCCGTGGTACCGCCGTCCGCCGGCGCTCGTCGCGGCGGGAGCGATGGGCGTGGTACTGCTCGCCGCGCTGGTTTTCGCGGTGGTCAAGCTCACGTCCGGTTCGTCAGGCCACGGTCCCGCGGCGACGACCACAACGGTTCCGTCCACGACCACCACCGCGGTGACCACCACCACCGAGCCACCGCGGCATCACGGGGGAGGCGGCGGAGCGCCGACCGAGACCGTCACCGAGACGGCGCCTCCTTCGAGCGCCGATACCGGCACGACGACCGCCCCACCCAGCACCGAGACCAGCACGGTCACCCAAACCGTGACCGTCCCCCCACGCCGGCCTTTCCAACCACGCCCGTAAAGGCGCGTAGGCGGCTAACCTTCCATTCTGTGGAGGTGGGCGATGCCGTCAGACGATCGCTCGACCACTGGGAAGCGCGGCAGTGGAACGAGGCGATGGTGCAGGCCTGCAATGCTGTCGACACCACCGCCAGGAAGCGGTATCCGCAACTGGGGGTCGCCAGTCGGTTCAAGCGCACAATCCGCGATTCGCTCGACATCTTTGGGTTGATGGCGGCACCGAGCATCGACTTTGCTCAGACCCGTTTTCCAATTGCGGTGAAATCTGATCTGCCCGATGGCCGTCCCGATATCGCCGACGTCCTATTCGGCGTTCATCGACGCGATCACGGCCACGAAGATGAACTACCGAACGGGTTCGACCTGACTCCGCACAGCCCTCGCCCGTTGACCGTGCACATATGGCGTAGCGGCAAAATTCAGCTTCCCGCGGCGGCAGCGATCGGGCTGCTGGCGGTCGCCGTGTTCGCGCCCGAGAACAAGGGCGAGGCCATACCCGACGGCTATCAGCTCAGCTGGTATCAGCACGTCTTCCATATCTGCCTGTGGTGGGGGTGGCAAGACCACTTCCGCGAGATCATCAGCACCGCCCAGATTCCGCAGGCGACTCTCGACTTCGCGGAGTTCTGGAATGATTGGACGCCTCTCGCCGAATCGTCGTGATTCCCTGGGTTGAGCGCGCCCGAAGGGATTCAAACCCACATCGGCACCATCACTCGAACAATGTGGTGTGAACAATTAAAAATGACCCCGTGTCGGCTCGCGCGGGCCCCTGAACGGGAATATGAAATAACCGCATCTCAGGACAGTCGGCGGTTTCGTTTAGGAAGACAGCGAGAGAACTAAAACCGCAGCAATGTCACCTATGCAATACCCTTTTCGACGAGCCATCAAGGGTGTAGCGTCTCCGCCATTCGGGCAAAGACATCAAGGAGAACTCCATGGCAGCCAAGTTCGAGATCAGCAAGGACAAAGCCGGCAAGTTCCGGTTCCACCTCAAGGCGGCCAACGGCGAGATCATCGCCGCCAGCCAGGGCTACGAGACCAAGGCGAGTGCCGAGAAGGGGATCGAGTCCATCAGGGCGAACGCTTCCGGCGCAAGCGTCGTCGACCTGAGCGATGCGGAGCCCGCGCACAACTAGCCCGCACCGAAAGCGGTCGTGTCGCTGCCCGCCAGCGCAAGTAGCGACCATCGCGGGCACGCCAATTGACCGCCGCCGTATCGTCGGCAAACCTTCGGCACGCGAGGATGCCCGCAAAGGCAATCCTGCGCGGCAAACCGTGGCGCTGCCCCGCACCCGGTGTTCACTGACAGCGAAGGCTTCAGGGAAGCATCGGATCCGGACTTGTGACAACGTCGTGACACCCCCAGACTTATTGATATGCGCGATCGCGAGACGATCGACTCCGAGTTGCGGCGCATCGCTCTTAGCCGCCAATCGATCCGTGAGCGGGGCGGCGAGCCGTCGTGCCAGCAGGTCGACGAACTGCTCGACGAGCGCCTCGGCCACAAGCCCGAAACAGAGGCTGTCGAAGCGGGTCTGACCCACGTCGTCGCCGGGACGCGGTCGAAATGGCACGAACCTAAGAGCGTCACGCCTTCCCGGCGTAAGGGAGTGCTGCGCCGCTTCGGCCTCCTCGCGGCGTTGCCGCTGTCGCTAGTAGCCGTCGCCGCCGTATTCGTGGTGATGTTCGCGGCCCGAAGCCCACATCCGGCGGCGGAGCCGACGGTGGTCCCGCCGCCTTCGAGTGCGCGACCCACCCCGGCCGCGCCGAAGGCACAGGCTCCACCGGTCGACATCGTCGACAGGGCGTTCATCGACGCCTTGAAACAGACTGGCGTGCCCGTTCCCAGCCACGATTACGCGACAACCCATGGGCACGCTGTCTGCGATTTCCTCACGCGCCAACCGAATTTCGCGGAGGCCGTCCGCTTCGTGCAGCAATCGTCAATCTGGGACGCTGGTCAAAGCGCCGACTTCACGGCGGGTGCCGTCGTCTCGTACTGCCCTCAGTACGAACCAGCGAGCGCGGGCGAGATGCAGCCGGGTTTCCAGAAGACTCTCTCCGACCTGCAAGCCATCGAAGGCAATCTAAAAGGCGTCGAGGGTGATCTGCAGGGCATCGAGGGTGGCCTGCAGAACCTTCCGGGCCACCCGTAATCCGGGTCATTACAGCCGCGGGCAAAACACCGATCAGGTGTTTGGATGGAAAAATTCACTGTGAGCGCGCCCGAAGAGATTCGAACTCCCAACCTTCTGATCCGTAGGCACGGGCGGACGGCATGACTGGGCACGACGCGAGTTCGACTGTCGCGTAGTTGAGGGTGTATGGAAGCCCGACTGTCGTCATCGTTGTCGTCAGAACTGTCGTCAGCTCGGTGCGAAACAGCGGCACTCCCAGCACTTCCTGATACCCCGACGATCCTGCGCTGACGATCCCAGTATCGCGCACCAGCTCCACAGCA
>JARLGR010000188.1 GCA_031292665.1 Mycobacterium sp.
GCCCCACAGACTTTGTCATCACATCTCCAGTGCTATGTCCTTACGTATATACTCATTCGCTAGCGAAGGGTGGCTTCAACCCGAATCTAGCGCCAGCGGCGGCGTCTCGCGATAAGGGTCAACTTCGGCTCCGACCCTCGGGTGCTTGGCACGCCATGGCGAGATCATCCGCCACAACAACAATTTTCCGCCACCACCTGGGCCATATTTG
Organism: Mycobacterium sp.; assembly: GCA_031292665.1. Lineage (GTDB taxonomy): Bacteria > Actinomycetota > Actinomycetes > Mycobacteriales > Mycobacteriaceae > Mycobacterium. Next base: position 212 of record JARLGR010000188.1, read on the forward strand.
GTTAAAACAGACTCGGACGACCCAAAGCCGCCCTAGAGCTACGGGGGTTGTCCCGAGTTCCGTGGAACTTCGGCGGCGGTCCGGTGTGTATCGGGCTGCGCTCACCTAATTATCATGCCCGACGGTGCCGACAGATTCGGCGGACCCGCGCTCGAGCCCGCAGTGCTGCGCCCACATTGGCCAGACACAAGGCTGAGTGTGGTGCCTTCGGCCGCGGCTATAAATACGGCTATCTTCCGTTAAGGCGTCGATTCCACTGCACGGCGGCCCATTTGGGGGGCCGCTGACGGCTAAGTTGGTGACTGGCTGTGGGTTTTGGCCGCCGAGGCGGCCAGGGGCGCGCGGCGCGTCAGCGCTGGTTGGCTGTGCGGGAGTACGTCGCGGTGGCGATCTCGAGGATTTCCGCGCGATCCGCCGACACGATGAACCCTGATTGAATCGCCGCGTCGAGCGCCAGGGTGAAGCGTTCCATGTAGTCCGCGGTGCCGCCTGGATAGAGCCGGTGCAGGGTGGCGGCGTCGAACAGTTCGCCCGAGCCGAACAGATCGGACATGGCGGTCTCGTCGCTGCCGAAACCTGATGTCCGGGCAATCGGTACGCCGACCCATGGGGTCCTGACGCCGCCCCGGGCGAGTCCGTTCTGATCCAACACCGGCTTGGGCGGGTCGGCGTTAGTTATCTCGATTCCCGGGGCAGCCGGGGCTGGCTCGCCCGTTCGGATCCACTCGTGCAGCCGGGTCAGCGCCGCCTGCAGGACATAGTGGTGCTGGGGGGCGAAGTTGATGAAGTGCGCCAATTGTTGGCCCATCAAGGTGTTGGTCGGTGCGTAGGCCGCCACGATGTTGTCCAGTGGCGCGGAGCCGGTGTCGATCGGCGCCACTCGAATCGTGTAGTTGTCGGCATGCGCGGTGCCGGGAATCTCCCAGGTCCGCAGCCTTTCGTTGTCCGGCTGTCTGGCCTGGTAATAGCCCAGTCGCGGGCCGCCGAAAAGGTCAGTTTCGGTGATGATCGTGAGCAACGGGACGCGTAGGTCGGGTCGGAAGGTGACCGCGTGCGGCGTCGTGGGCTGCGGCGCTTCGAAGATGGAGCTGCCGTCCAATGGCGCGGCGGGCGCGAATCGGGAATGGACCAAGAAGCCGTCGTAGACCTTGGCGAGTGGATCGATGGCGTTGACGTAGGTTGTCAGGAACAGGGCGGACTGGGACTCGCCAACTGCGACAACGTGTTCGGGCTTCAGCGGACCGAGAACACCGTTGTGCTCGGCGTCACGGACCAGTCGGCCGATGTGCGAAAAGACGTCGTAGGAGAAGGCGTCGCCGGGGTGGCGCAGGGGTGCATACCGTATCGGATCTTGGGTCTTCAGAGACATGTCTGCGCCACCTCGGCTCGCGCCGCCCTCGACGCCGACCCGCTGGGCAGAGACCGCGACGTAAGCGTAACCCTCGCGGACCATTTGACGATGCGCCATGAACCACACCGCTGGTGCATCGATGCCCCCGCTGACATTGAGCCACTCGACGAGGACTGTTCCGTTGAAGTTCGCCGCATCCGCTGGCGTCAGTACCACCATGCGAGTGGTGTAATCAGCGGTGCCTGATAGTATTACGCTCCACCGCCCGTCAGCACCGAGTTTCGCAGCGGGCGTGTAGGACGATGCTGTGCCGGAAATGAAGAACTCCTCGGCGACATAGCCCAGGCTGGCGATGTCGAATGCGCCCAAGAGCAGGTTGGGTGTCCCAGGCGCTGGTGTGACGACCAGACGATCGGTCATCTCGTCGCGACGAGGAAAGAAAAAAAGCAATAGAAGGCGGCCGCACCGCCAGTGACGGATGCGCGGGCGTCATGCCGGCGATGATCGGTGCGCTGAAGCGACACAGTCCCTCCTTGAGTCCTTTGTTCGCGATCGATGACGTATCGAGCCCTACGACGCCGCCGTGGGATCGGTGTGCCAGGCAGTTTACGTTCGCGTGGCGCCATTGTTGTCATTGCACCTCCTTGCGTCGCAGACCTTCTGCTCGGTTGTGAGCTTGCGCCACTTTCCGCATGCCGGGCATCCCTCAACAATGGCGTCCTCAGTCACGAACTAGCCTCTTGTCAGCCGGGTTGTACCAACGGCAGGTCGCGGGTTGACAGACAAATCACTCTGGACCGCGGGCCGAAGTCCCGCCATCGATGGGTAGGACGGTGCCGGTGGCGCTGGTACAGGCTGCGAAGTAAAGTGCGGCTTCGGCAACATCTTCGGGGGTTTCCATCCCGTGGGAGCGGCCGATCTTTGCGCATTTTGGCACGCGTCTTCTGCACGAATTTGTCCATGGAGTCTGCTCAGCCCGTGGACCGAGGACGCGAGGATGGGCGTGGGAACTCCTCCCGGGGCAAGGCAATTCACACTTATGCCGAGAGGTGCGAGTTCGGTGGCCACGCTCTTGCTGAAATGTATGACGGCGGCTTTGGACGCCCGGTAAGTCATGACACCCCCACCTGCTTGAAGGCCACCGATCGAGGCAACGTTGATGATACTGCCGCCGTCGTCGTCGGCCATGTATCGCGCTGCCTCGCGGGTGCCCAGCATGACCCCTAACAGATTGACCGACATCACTTTCGAGAAGTCGGCGAGATCGTCGTGCAGAAAACCTTTGTGCATCTTGCTGGAGATTCCCGCATTGTTGACCATCACGTCGAGTCCGCCGAAATGATTCACTGCAGCCTGTACGACGGCGCTGACGTCCTCGGCAATCGAGACATCAACATGCTGGAACCGTGCACGGGCTCCGCACTCGTCGGCCAGTTGCTGACCGTCGTCGTCGTTGATATCGGCGATGACCACGGCCGCGCCGGCATCCACGAACCTTCGTACAATTCCACGGCCTAGGCCAGACGAGCCGCCCGTGCCGATGGCGACCTTCCAGGGCCGCGACCCTGGCGATGATCTGTTCCTGAAAGCCAGCTCACCCGGGATCAGAGCCCGAGTCACTGCCAACACCGCCCAGGGCTCGACACCGTCGGCTGCCACCGCGCGTGGACATTGCGAGAACCGTTGCTGGGCGAACTCCTCAGCTGTGGCGGCCCCAAGGCCCGCGGCTGCGCCCGTGCGCTGCCCGCGCATGACGTGCAGAAGGTCCACCGTTAGCGCATTGGCGACCTCGTAAGTCACCGGCGCGCGGTCCATGACGACGACTTCGGCGCCGAGCGCCCCCTGCCGTCTTCGCCCCTGCCGTCTTCGCCGCGGCCGCGCCGATGCCGGTCGCACCGCCGACTACCAGCACGCGCTTGCCGTCGTACCGGAACCGCTAGATGCCAGTCATCAGACTCCTCTCTTGTGGCCCGACGGGACGCGGCCCCGCGAGCACTCTACGCAGTGCGACGCGGTCGGCGGCTCGTTCATGAGCATCACCGGCTACGTGCTGCAGGTTCTGCCAGGGAACATGATCGCCGCGCTACGCAACGCCGGGCGCTGTCGGCGTCAGCGATTCACCTGGAATATCGCATCGCCGAAGTGGGAGAGCAGGCGCGCGACCGGCACGTCAACGCCGTGCGCGGCCGCGAGAGCAACCGCATCGGCCAAGTCCTTCTCGAGCAGCGCCGCCGCGACTCGCAGGATCTCGTCCTCGTCGGCACCGTGCGGGTCGTCGCGGAAGTGCTTGTAGAAGGGCAGCGTGAACGCGCTCAGCTCGGAGAGCGCGCCGCTGGCCTGCGCGACCTCCTCCACGAGGCCGTCGCGCACTCCGGCAGCCCGGGCCAGCTCGACCGCCTCCATCATCGCGGCGAAGCCCGCGTAGACGACGATGTTGTGCGCCAGCTTCACGGCCGCACCGCTGCCCAGCCGGCCCGCCGCCACCACCATCGACGCCCAGCCGCCCAGCGTCGGCTCCCGCCCCGACCCCCCCCCCCCCCCCCCGCCCCCCCC
>JARLGR010000189.1 GCA_031292665.1 Mycobacterium sp.
CGCTAGCTCTTCTTCGCGGCCCTCTTCGCGGGCGCCTTGCGGGCGACCTTCTTCGCCGGCCGCTTCACCGGGCCGCGGGCGCGCCGGTCGGCCAGCAGTTCGGCGGCGCGCTCGTCGGTGATCGACGCCACGTCGTCGCCCTTGCGCAGGCTCGCATTCGTCTCGCCGTCGGTGACGTACGGCCCGAATCGGCCGTCCTTGATCACCATCTGCTTGCCCGACGCCGGGTCGGTCCCCAGCTCGCGCAGCGGCGGCGCGGTGGCGCTTTGCCGGCCGCGGCGTTTGGGCTCGGCGTAGATCTTCAGTGCTTCCTCGAGGGTGATGTCGAAGATCTGATCCTCGGTCGCCAGAGAGCGAGAATCTGTGCCGCGCTTCAGGTATGGGCCGTAGCGACCGTTCTGTGCGGTGATCTCCTCGCCGGAGGACGGATCGACGCCGACCACCCGGGGCAGCGACAGCAGTTTCAACGCGTCCTCGAGGTTGACGGTCTGCAGATCCATGCTGCGCAGCAGCGAACCGGTCCGGGGCTTGGGCCCGGTGGGTTTCTTGCCCTTCTTCGCGGGGGCACCGCCGTCATCCTCGTCGGGCCGCGGCGGCAGGATCTCGGTCACGTAGGGCCCGTACCGGCCGTCCTTGGCGACGATCTCATGCCCGGTTCCGGGATCCACGCCCAAGGTGCGTCCTTCTTGCGGCGTGGCGAACAGCTCCTCGGCCACCTCGAGGGTGAGCTCGTCGGGGGTCAGGGAATCGTTGAGGTTGGCCCGCTGCGGCGTGGGCTCGCCGTCGTCGCTCGCCAACCTCCGCTCCAGGTAGGGTCCGTTCTTGCCCACCCGGACGTACACGGGGCGGCCCTGCGCATCGTCAAACAACTTGATGGAGTTGACTTCTCGCGCGTCGATGCCTTCCAGGTTGACGCCGACGAGCTTCTTCAGACCGCCGGAGCGGGCCACCGAATCGGGCACCCCGTGGTCGCCGCCGAAGTAGAAGTTGTTGAGCCAGTCTGTGCGTCGTTCCTGGCCCGACGCGATCGCGTCGAGCTCGTCCTCCATGGCCGCGGTGAAGTCGTAGTCCACCAGCCGGCCGAAGTGCTGTTCCAGCAGCCCGGTGACGGCGAACGCGACCCACGAGGGGACGAGCGCGCTGCCCTTCTTCTGCACGTAGCCGCGGTCCTGGATGGTCTTGATGATCGACGAGTACGTCGACGGGCGGCCTATGCCCAACTCCTCGAGCGCCTTGACCAGCGACGCCTCGGTGTAGCGCGCCGGCGGGTTGGTGGCGTGCCCGTCCGGGTTGAGTGCGAGGACCGCCAGCCGCTGCCCCTCGGTCAGCTGCGGCAGCCGGCTTTCGGCGTCGTCGGCCTCGCCGCCGACCTGATCGTCCACGGTTTCGACGTAGGCCTTCAGGAAGCCGGCGAACGTGATGGTGCGCCCGCTGGCGGAGAACACCACCTCCCGGTCCCCCGCAACACCGGCGATCCGCAGGCTCAGCGTGGTCCCGCGGGCGTCGGCCATCTGCGAGGCCACGGTGCGCTGCCAGACGAGCTCGTAGAGCCGGAATTCGTCGCCGTCCAGTTCGCGGCGCGCCGCGTCCGGGGTGGCGAACGTGTCGCCGGCGGGCCGGATTGCCTCGTGCGCCTCCTGGGCGTTTTTCACCTTGCGGGTGTACTGCCGCGGCGATGGGGAGACGTATTCCGCGCCGTAGAGCTGGCGCGCCTGGGTGCGCGCGGCGTTGATCGCCGAGTCCGACAGCGTGGTCGAGTCGGTACGCATATAGGTGATGTAGCCGTTTTCGTAGAGCCGCTGGGCGATGCTCATCGTGCGCTCGGAGGAGAACCGCAGCTTACGGCCGGCCTCCTGCTGCAGCGTCGACGTCATGAAGGGCGCGTAGGGGCGCCGGGTGTAGGGCTTCTCCTCCACCGACGCCACGCTCAGCTGTGCGCCCTGCAACGCCGCCGCCAGCGAGGTCGCGCCCGCCTCGTCGAGCACCACCACCTCGTCGGCCTTGCGCAGCTGGCCCAGCGAGTCGAAATCGCGGCCGGTGGCCACCCGCCGGCCGTCGACGTTGGTCAGCCGGGCGGCGAAGGTGCGCGGCTGGGCCTGCGGGTCGGACACGCCGGCGTCCAGCTGGGCGACGATGTCCCAGTAGGAGGCGCTGCGGAACGCCATACGGTCACGTTCGCGCTGAACGATGATCCGCGTGGCCACCGACTGGACCCGGCCCGCCGACAGCCTGGGCGCGACCTTCTTCCACAGCACCGGGCTGACCTCGTAGCCGTACAGCCGGTCCAGGATGCGGCGTGTTTCCTGCGCGTCGACCAAGTCGATGTCCAGGTCGCGGGGGTGCTCGGCTGCCGCGCGGATCGCGGACTCGGTGATCTCGTGGAAGACCATCCGCTTGACCGGAACGTTCGGCTTGAGGGTTTCCAGCAGGTGCCAGGCGATGGCTTCGCCCTCGCGGTCACCGTCCGTGGCCAGGTAGAGCTCGTCGACGCCCTTCAGCAGGCCTTTCAGCTCGGTGACGGTGCTCTTTTTCTCAGGGCTGATGATGTAGAGCGGTTCGAAATCGTGGTCGACGTTGACTCCCAGCCTGGCCCATGGCTCCGACTTGTACTTCGCGGGGACGTCGGCCGCGGCTCGGGGCAGGTCGCGGATGTGCCCGCGGGACGACTCGACGATGTACGCCGAGCCGAGGTAGCCGGCCAGTTTGCGCGCCTTGGTGGGCGACTCGACGATGACGAGTCGCCGAAGGCTCCCATTCGGGCCGCTGCCAGCACCTTGAGAGTCTTTCAGCTTCGGGTCAGCCAACTACGGTTACGCTCCATCTCTTTACCAGCCCCCCTGCGATACCTGCCCTGGAGGAAGAATGACAGGCCAGCGCGGAAAATTCCGAGGAAATCTCAGGTACGCCGGCGTTCCTTCGCCGTCGGGCACCTGACAATTTCGCACCCTCGGGCGGGCCTGCGCAAACCGGCCGCCGGAAACGCAGACCCTATCCGGCCGTCATACGCGGGGCCAGAGCGCTAACGCCTCGGCGCCCGCGGGGGGTTCCCCCACGTTCTCTACCAGGCGCGATAGCCTACGACGCCCGCTGATCCGAAGCGCCGGCCGGCCGCCGCGGGTGCCGATCAGGGTGGGCGCGATCCCGACCCGCATCAGAGCCGACGCCAGCGACGAATGCGTGTCTGGCGCGTGCGGATCCAGACCCAGCAGATAGTGGTCGCCCTCCGGGCTGCCGGCCGCCAGCGTCCAAGCCCGCAGCTCCCGGGGGCCGGGCAGCCAGCGCGGCGGCACCGTCTTGACCGCGCCGCGCGTCCACTCGGCGGCGATGCTGACCAGCGAGGCGTTCACCGACGTCCGCACCAGCGGGGTGTCTTCATCGGTGCGGCTGATCTCCGGGACCAGGCCGGCCTCGTGGATCATCTCGGCCAGCGCCGAGGCGCGCCAGAGCTGGTCCACGACCACCGACAGCCGAGCACCCTGGGTGTCAGGAGCACCGACCAAGACGATCTGGCCGGAGGCCGCCAGCACCCCGGAGAGATCGGCGACCGCGGGCGGCACCGACTCCGCTGTGAAGAAGGAGAGCTGGCTCACGCCACCGACAGTAGGCCAGGTCGTGCGTCCGCGCCTCAAGGTATCCGGCGCGGCGACAAAACGAAAACCCCCCGGCGGGGCCCGCTCTGCGGGCCTGTA